>NZ_JBSXNN010000001.1:0-3500 GCF_056857635.1 Vreelandella sp. L-15
GGAGTTATGGTGATTTCTGGTGTATGGAAGCAGGCTGAAAGGATGGCGTATCCTGTTGGTTGATCACCACCAAGATCACAACCAACAGAGGATGGATACGCCATGTCCAAGTCTAACCTGCATGCTCTTTCACAACCAGAGGCGACCACGAACGATCCCTTGCACGATCTGATCCGACAGGGTGCCCGTGACCTGATTGCGCGGGCTGTCGAGTCTGAGCTTCAGGGGCTACTGGATCAGTATGCCGATGTATTGACACCCGATGGTCGCAAGGCGGTAGTCCGAAACGGTCATTTACCAAAGCGAACCATTCAGACAGGCGTTGGAGATGTTGACGTTCAGGTGCCCAAGGTCCGGGACCGCAGCGGCTCCGGCATTCGCTTCAACAGTCAGCTCCTGCCACCGTATTTGAAGCGGGCCCAGAGTCTGGATGAACTCATCCCCTGGCTCTACCTGCGCGGTGTCTCCTCTGGCAATTTCCAGGAGGCCCTGAGTGCCTTGGTCGGCGAGCAGGCCAAGGGCCTGTCCGCCAACACGGTGTCACGGCTCAAGGCACGGTGGCTGAAGGAGCACGAGGATTGGCGTCGCCGTGACCTGGGCCAGAAGCGCTACGTCTACTGGTGGGCAGACGGTGTCTACAGCAATGTTCGTCTGGATGATCGACTTTGCCTGCTGGTGATTATCGGGGTCACAGAGCATGGCCACAAGGAGCTGGTCGCGGTGGAAGATGGCCACCGCGAGTCCGAAGCCAGCTGGCGAGAGCTGCTCACCGGCTTGCGTGAACGTGGCCTGGACAATGCGCCCAAGCTGGCCGTAGGCGACGGGGCTTTGGGCTTCTGGAAAGCGCTGAGCAAGGTGTTTCCGGATACCCGGCACCAGAGGTGCTGGGTTCACAAGACTGCCAACGTGCTGGACAAGCTGCCCAAGTCCGTACAGCCGAAGGTGAAGTCAGACCTGCATGAGATCTATCTGGCGGAGACCCGTGATGGCGCTCACAAAGCCTTTGACAGCACGTTAAGGCGATTCCGGGACAAGTACCCGAAGGCCATGGAAAACCTCGAAAAAGACCGGGATGAACTGCTGGCCTTTTACGATTTCCCGGCAGCGCACTGGATTCACTTGAGGACCACGAATCCCATTGAGTCCACCTTCGCCACAGTCAGGCTGAGGACCAAGCGAAGCCGGTCCTGTGGCAACCGCGACACTACGTTATCGATGGTATTTAAATTGCTCCAATCCGCCCAGAAACGCTGGAAGCGGATCAAGGGGTTTAACCAACTGAAGCTGGTCGTGAATAACGTTCAGTTTCGGGATGGAGAACGGGTGGATGATCAATCCGGCAGAGACGCCGCCTGATGCTCATACACCAGATTTGACAATAACTCAAGATGCCTACTTGGCTGCTAAAAAGTACATCGCCTCAATAGACGAAATCGAAGAGCACTTGCATGAATTACTTTTCCAGTACAATCATATATGTCCTGCCCAAGGGGTAATGGTCGAGAGTAAAGATGTATCAGTAAAGCGTATTGAGCATTTGAATAATGTTTGGGGTTACTTGTATCAAGCTAGACGAAGCTTATATAAGTCACACCGCGAACTAGAATTTTGGAGCGTAATGCTCACAGATGAATTTTCTGAAGACTATAACCCGGCTTATTCATGAGGCCGGCCTGAAAACGAAGATAGCGGATGGTATTCTCTTGAAAATTCAGTGTGTTCCGCCAAGAACCTGAACCAAGGGAGCGGTAACTGTCAAGGTATCTGTCGCCCTGTTTGATTTTTATGCAGCTATTTTCTCTACCTCCCTAACTACTCGGCGCTCTGGGTTTAGCGATACTAATGTCACAGGATGCCAGTTGCGGGTGTCTCCACTCCAGCGCTCAGGATGCACAGCTCTGGCTGCAAGGTTGAGCGCATGTCTCTTGGCCAATATGACTTTGTCTTCTCCTGTGTGGCGCTGCATCGGCGTCACGAAGCGGATAGCACTGTGGCGGTGCTCATAGTTGTACCACTGGACGAAGCCGTGCACCCAACGCTGGGCAGCTGATAGGTCAGCGAAGCCACTGACGGGGTAGTTCGGCACATACTTGCAGGTGCGGAACAGAGCCTCGGAGAAGGCGTTATCGTTGCTCACACGCGGTCGACTGAACGAAGGCTGGATCTGCAGATCTCTCAGCTTCTCAAGCAAGGTAATGCCTTTGAAGGGGCTGCCGTTATCTGCGTGCAGCACCAGAGGCTGGCCTACCATGTTTTCGGCCAGCACGGCTCGCTCAATGACACGGCGTGAGTTAGCTGCAGACTCCCCCAGAAAGGCTTCCCAGCCCACGACTTTACGGCTGAAGATGTCGAGGATCATCACCAGATAGTAGTAGGTACCCTTGGCTGGCCCAGGAAGCCAGGTGCAGTCCCAGGACCACACCTGGTTGGGGGCGGTTGCTGTATGTGTAGTCGGCGCTGGCTGTGATTTGCGGGCTTTGGCGCGTCCCCGGTGTGCCAGCTGGCCATGTTTACGCAGCACTCGATAAAAGCTCGATACGGAGGCAATGTAACGCTGCTCTTCATCCATCAGCCGAATAACAATTTGATCCGGCGGTAAAGCAGCAAACTCGTCACGGTGGCATTGCCTCAAGATCTCGGCCTCTTCTTCTGGGGTCAGCGCATTAGCGGGGGCTGGGCGTTCGGCTAAAGGGCGTTTGTCGCCTGTTAGCTTTCCCGTCTGCATCCAGCGTTGGTGAGTCCGGATAGAAATCCCGACAACTTCACAGGCAGCCGCCAAGGTGGCGCCCTCGTTGCAGGCAACAGCAATCAGCTCTACGGCATGTTGGCGATCCTCGATGCTGATCATGACTCCTCGTCCCCCCAGATCGCCCGTGCTTTTTTTGACAGCGTCAGCAGTGCAGCTGTCTCCGCGAGTGCTGTGTTCTTGCGCTGTAGCTCTCGTTCCAGCTCTTTGATCCGCTTACGCTGCTGCTTGGCTTCATCCGCTTCTCGACGGCGGTCCTCATGGGACAAGCTGGCGGCTTGTTCGTAAGCGTTCATTCCACGACGTTCTGCCACCCTGCTGAAAATCGCCCTACAGTAACCTCACACTTTCCAACACGAGGTTACCCCTATGAGAAAGCACCGCACACCCGAACAGTGGCAGGCTCTGGTCAATCAGCAGCGTGACAGTGGTCTGTCAGCTTCGAAGTTCTGCAAACAAGAGAACATCGCCTACGCCACTTTCTGTAACTGGCGCAAGCGCCTGTCCGATCAGCCTGCCCGTGACTCACCGGATTCCGGGGCAGCCGGTTTTCTCGACCTGTCCTGTCTGATGGGTGCAGCGCAGTCCGGCCGAGGCTGGAACATAGTGCTGACCCTCGGCAACGGCGTCGAACTGCGGCTGAGCCAGAACGGATGATCGGGCTCGATAGCCAGGCGCGCATCTGGCTGTGCACCGAGCCCACCGACATGCGCAAATCGTTCCGGGGCCTGAGCGCCCTGGTTCGGAATCAATT
>NZ_JBSXNN010000002.1:0-3622 GCF_056857635.1 Vreelandella sp. L-15
CTACGGCTTCATCTGCCACCTCGCACCGACTGCGGCCTCGGCTTTCACCTTGCGCCACAGCCTCCGGCATCGCCGGATTCGGTGTCAGGCTTCCCCGGTTACTGCACCGGCTCCCTGTTAACGATGCCACCCTCAAACACAGCACAGGTCTGACTGAGTATCGGGCGTCGCGCTATTTTGCACGCTAACCCACCTGGGCTGCCGAAGCAGGTTCACTTGCGTTGTGTACCGTTAACTTCCTATGGCTTCCTTCAGACCCCACCGTTGGCCAGTGACGCCCTTGCCAGTCGGATTGTCTTCCCCTCAGTCGGGGTGACGCCATCTTCTTTCAGATGGCCGGGTTTGCCGGCTTCGCCGGGCAAACAAAAAACGCCGACAGGGTCGGCGTTTGGGGTCTCTAGCAACAGAAGGGTTAAGCGTAGGTGTTTACCTGGGTGCCTACACTACCTTCTTGAGCCAAGCTAGGCTGTGCCCCGGTATCTGCAGAGGCGAGCACCTCGGTAATTTGTTCGGACTGCATATCCAGTGCTTGCTTGAACAGTTGCATTTGTGCCTGCTCAGCAGTTTGCGCCTGGTTCATATACAGTGCCGTGCTAACTGCATTACTTGCGGCGACATCCATTATTGCACCTCAATCTATTGAGTGACTCATTCAGCCTAGCAAACCCAGCCTTCCTAGGCCATGTTTGTACTTTTTCATTATGTAACAGGCTGCGGCGTCATATTTAAAACCGGTCTGCCCGAAACGGTGCCATATCAATGGCGGTTGGTTTGTTTTCCATCATGTCCGCCAGCAGCTGGCCTGTCGCCGGACCGAGGGTGAACCCTTGGTGGCCATGTCCAAACGCTAGCCACAGGCCAGGATGGCGTGGCGCTGGGCCAATAACGGGCTTCATATCTGGCAAGCAAGGCCGTGCGCCTTTCCACGCCGCGCTATCTTTTCGCTCACCTAGCGGGAAAATTGTCCGCGCCACTTTTTCGGCAGCGCCCAGCTGCTCTTCATCCGCGGGAGATTCAAGGCGGTCTAGCTCTGCCCCCGTCGTCAGCCGCACACCAGCATTCATCGGTGCCAGCAAATAACCGATCTCGGCGTCCATCAACCAGTAGTTTAATTTGGCCGTTGGCTGTGTCGCGTAGTGCATGTGGTAGCCACGTTTCACAAACGTGGGGAAGTGGTAACCCAGCGGTTTCATCCATTGGCCAGCCCAGGGGCCAAGGGCCATGACAACTTGTTCAGCCTCAAACGACTCCGCACTGGTCGTCACTTTCCAGCGATCATTTTGCTGAGTGATACCAGTGATGTCCGCTTGTACCAGTTGTCCGCCCATCGCTTCAAACGACGCCGCATAGGCAGCCACTAAGCCACCCGGGTCAGCGACTGTCCAGGGGTCTAGCCAGTGAATAGCGCCGATGATTTTATTGCCTAGTTGCGGCTCCTTCTCACTCAGCGCTTCGCGATCAAGAACGGTGAACTGTACGCCGTAAAGCTCGCGGGCTTCTTCAGCCTCTTTAACTCGCTTAGCGAGCTTTTCCGGCGTGCGATAGATTTCAAGCCACCCTTCCTTACGCACTAGATGCTCAGCACCAGCGGCCTCAATCATCGGCGCGTGGGCGTCCAAACAGAGCTGAATTAACGAGGCGTACTCAGGCACGATTTTTTTGTAGAGCCGTGACGAAGAGTGGTGCCAGTAACTCAGCAGTGGCGAGGCCGCATTGACCATACCGGCAGGCCGGTAACGGATATCGACCCGACGGTTTGGAAGCACACTCAATATCGTTTTCATATCACGGGGAAACGGATAAGGCCTAACTGCTTCACGCTGGATAATGCCCGCGTTTCCAAACGAGGTTTCGCGTCCAGGCTGGCGGCGATCTACCAGCGTTACTTGATAGCCACGCTTTTGCAGCTGCCAAGCAATACTGACACCCACCATGCCTGCTCCTAAAACCACCGTTTGACGCGCCATTATGATGCACTCCTCTCGCTCTATTGTTTGCCCAGTCACATGCTGCTAATCACATAAGCAACATATTGAAAAATATCACCAATCAAATAGCTTTTGCACAGTTATAAACACTATTTTTAGACATTTTTTTAGTCTTTTATGACGCAAAAATCCTAATTAAGGATGACTTTGCTAAGCGCGGCATAACATTTGCTTAATCTCAGTTAACACTGCGTTTAACACCCCAGAAACCTTCCGCGACAGAAGCCACCGCGCGGCATTAATAGAAGACATATTTACTAACAACGCACTATGTCAGTGCTCACCTTGCACCAGATCAGCACAAGGATCACGTCAATGACCGACAGCTTTGATACAACACTCATGGATATGCTTTGGGTACTGTGGGCAGCTGCGCTGGTTTTCGTCAGCCCGTACCACGCTGGCTTCCATTGGCGACGGCGTTATTACCTGCGACGCCAGCGGCAATATCACGTGCGTGCTACACCGCCAAAGAGGCTGGTCGCAACCGCATTCACTGCTATCAACCTAACGACCACCTGCTGCTAGAACGTCACGGCGAACTGCAGTGGGTTCAGCGGCTACAAAATGCCCTAGATAACGACGCCTTTCGACTTTACGCGCAACCGATTAGCGCCGTATGCGGCAACGGGCCGGGCTATCGGGAAATTTTACTGCGTTTGGAGGAGAACGGCATACTCATTACACCCGGCAGTTTTCTACCCGCCGCCGAACGCTATCACTTTATGGTGAGAATTGATCGCTGGATGGTTCGCAACACGTTGGCGTGGTTGGGTGACCGTTATCGCTGCGCGGAGAACCATACCATAGGCCACTGGGGTATTAATTTATCTGGGGATTCGCTATCAGACAGCGATTTTTGTCAGGAGCTGGTACAGCAGGTAACCAGATTAAAGTGATGCCGCGATAGAGGGGTATAAAACAGACAATGGCTAAAAAAGCCAAAAAGAAATGCTTATTTAACTAGCAGAGACGCTGGAGAGCTTTGTAAAAGAAGAGGAGATATAAGAGAGTAAATTAAAGGTTAATGGGGTGGATGATGGGGATCGAACCCACGACCACCGGAGCCACAATCCGGGGCTCTACCACTGAGCTACATCCACCACTGACAAAAAGCAAACTTGAGAATACCCAACTGGAGAACAAACACTGAAAAGTATTTGATTGGCACGCCCAGCAGGACTCGAACCCGCAACCTACGGCTTAGAAGGCCGTTGCTCTATCCGGTTGAGCTATGGGCGCACATAGTGTATCCAGAGTGAATACTGATGAGCACTTGACCACAACCAAAGTTTGGAGAAGCAGATTAACACCTTCCGTGCTAGGTACGTGGTCGGGATGGAGGGATTCGAACCCCCGACATCCTGCTCCCAAAGCAGGCGCGCTACCAGACTGCGCTACATCCCGATTTCTTACCTTAGACGTTGCTGCGTGTCCCGTCTCAAGCGAGGCATATATTACTATTTCTAATTTTAAAGTCAACACTTAAAGTGACTAGGGTCTCCCCATTTTCCGGCGTGTCATCGGCATAGTCCTCCTGAGGAGGTGAACAAGTCTGGTATTCGTGCCTCGGCGTCTGGCGCTCTTCTCCAGAGGGGGTAGAAAACACTTCGGCCTTGAGCAAACAGCCGTTG
>NZ_JBSXNN010000003.1:0-3842 GCF_056857635.1 Vreelandella sp. L-15
GCCACGCGGGTTCCATTTGACGACATAGTCGAGCCGGCGCCCCTCGTCGGCAAAGACCTGGCGTTGCTGTTCGAGAAGCGCCAGGTGCGCCTGGCTGTCGAAGCCGCTGTCCTCGCGTAACAGGATCGGTTGCTTGGTCAAGTGTTGCGTTGTGCTTCCCCGTCATCGCACTTGGTGTTCGCGCGCCTTCCAATTTGGGGTTGGATGGCTAGGCTGCGGTTTTTTTCGTTACCGATGTGGGCGAGCAGCCGAAGGCTTTGCGGAACGCTTGGCTAAAGTGCGAGACATCTTTGAAGCCGTGGTCTATCGCTACTTCGGTAATGCTGCGCGCACGGCCTTCTAATAGGGCTTTGCGGCTAGCGGTTAGGCGTAGCTGCCATAGAGTGTTCATCGGGGTAGTGCCTTGGGCGGCAAACAGGCGGCTTACCGTGCGTGATGATACGTGGTGCGCGTTGGCTAGCTCGGCAACGGTTATTGGGTGGTGCATATGCTGTTTTAGCCAGGCCACCATGCGGGCATAGAGGTCTGATTGGTGGGTGTGCCCGCTTTTTTGCAGGTTAATGGCGGCGGCCACTAGGTCTAACAGGGTGTTGGCAAACTGGGCGGTGTGCCCGTCGCTTTCGGTGTCGCTGTTGTAGTGAAAGGCTTCTGTCATCATCTGCTTTAGGGTGTTAATGCCGGGCCGTTTGGGGTCTAGGCGTGCGCCTGCCATGGCGCTAATGCCCGGTGTGCTTTTATCAAACGCTTGGCGTGGTAAGCGGATAATGTTGAGTTCTGCCTGTTCCATCGCAAAGCTAAAGGGGGTGGCGGCGTCGTAAATGACGAGGTCGCCTGCGTTTAGCTGGCTGCGGTGTTCATGCTGGGCAAGCTGGCCGTGGCCGCTGCGCAGTAGCCCAATGTAGTAGTCGTTAGCAGGATGCTGGCGTATGCATTGGGGAGTGCGCTGCCATATGAGCCCAGTGTGCGAGGTATGCCAAGCAATATCGACTTCCGCTAAGGTGCTGTAGGTAAAGCTGCCGGAGAAGGCGGTTGCTTGGGTGCGCTGTGCTTTGGCGTTGATGAGGCGCGAGCATACGGCATCTCGCCAGGCTTCAAAACAGTGCCGCGGTTCGTAGTTTTCGGTAGAGAAGTGCTCTTTCATACGCTTGCCTCGCGGTGTGGCCCTACAACAGCTGTTTTTGCTGCAATAACAGGGCCATAACGAGAGTTGAGAATGAAAAAGCGGTAGTTACAACGCTACGAAAACTAACCTTTTTTCAATGTTCTTTTGGTGGCTTGTTCGGCGCACCATTGGGGGGAACTGGTGCGCCGAGTTGGGTCGAAAAGTTACAGTTCAGGATGACGTTTGTGCCACTTGGTAACCTGTTGGTACGCCCAGCCGCCTTGAATGGCACGGGTTTCATCAAAGTGGGCGGCTACCAGTTGGAAACCGATGGGGGCACCGTTGGGCGTTTGGCCGCAGGGGAGCGTTACGGTGGGGTGCCCGCTGCTATCGAAGGCGCTGGTAAAGCGCAGTACGCCGCGAAAGAGCTCTTCATCGGTGCCGAAGCGTTCCATGGTTTCCCAGGTTAGCCCTGCAAAGCTGTTGGCCGGGGCGAAGATGAGATCCACTTGTTCAAACAGGGCGTTGATATGGCCGCGTAGGGCGGCGCGGCGTAGCAGTAGTTTTTGGTATTCCATGGCGCTGAGCGAGTGGCCTAGGTCGAGTAGGCCTGCTAGGCCGGGGCCGTATTGGTCGCGTTGCGCTGGGTAGGTTTGTTCATGGGCAACGGCGGTTTCAACGGCGCATAGTCCGCTCCAGTCGCGGGCGGCTTCGTCGGTGTCTGGCATGGAGATATCGACTATCTCGGCCCCCAGCTCGGTCAGTGTGTTGATGGCTTCTTTCAGCGCTTGCTTGGTTTCGCTGTCTACTCCTTCAAATGCCCATTGGCTATCTAGGCCTATCCGGCATTTTTTTAGCCCTTTGGTCATCAGCGCTAGGTAGTCGGGTACCGGTAGCGTGCTAGATGTGGGGTCTTTTTCATCATGCCCGGCAATGGCTTGCAGCATGGCGGCGGCATCTGCCACGGAACGTGCGATGGGGCCAATGTGGTCGAGAGAGGCGGCTAGCTCAAACGCGCCGTGCCGGGTAACGCGCCCCCAGGTGGGCTTGATGCCGGTTAGGCCGTTGGCGTTGGATGGAAAGCGAATCGAGCCGCCTGTGTCGGTGCCAATCGCGCCAAAGCAGAGTCCGGCGGCGGTGGCTACGCCGGAGCCGCTGGAGGATACCCCTGTCCAGAGTGAGTTGCCCCATGGGTTTGTGGGGTGGGTAACGTCTGGGTGGTGGTCGGCAAAGGCGCTTTCAGTTTGTATCAGTTTGCCTAAGATCACGGCACCTGCCTCACGGAAGCGGTTGACCACGGTGGAGTCTTCCGGTGGGTAGTGGTCTTTGTGAATGGTCATGCCGTGGGTGGTTGGCGTGTCTTTGGTCCAGATAAGGTCTTTTAGTGCAATGGGTACGCCGTGGAGTGGGCCACGGAATTGCCCGCGTGCAATCTCTTCGTCTGCTTGTGCTGCCTGCTGTAATGCGCTCTCTTTCATGACGTGTAAATAGCTGTTGAGCGTGGGGTCTAAGCGCTCAATACGATCCAGCAGTTGTTGGGTGACCTCTACGGAGGAGGTGTCTTGCGATTGTATGCGTTGCCCAACCTCACACAGGCTTAAGTAATGTACTTGTTTCATGGTGCTCTCGCTTTGTAGTGGCGTTGACTCCATCAAGCTAAGCCAGTGAGCTGCCATGAGCTGTGTTGAAACGGACAATGGTTGTGGCCTACGTGCCACCGCTGGCCTGAATTTGCTTCGTCGTTCCTTTTCGCCATGACACATGAATTGGCCTGGGTGTCATCGCGAGCGGAGCGCGGCGATCTGGATTGCTTCGTCGTTGCCTCCTCGCAATGACACGGGTTGGGGGCGGTGGTGTTGCCCTTTGGGTGTCGTTGCGAACGGAGTGACGCAATCTGGTGTTGGGGCCGCTGCTGGCTGAGATTGCTTCGTCGTTCCTCCTCGCAATGACACATGCACTGGCCTGGGTGTCATCGCGAGCGGAGCGCGGCGATCTGGGTTGCTTCGTCGTTGCCTTGTCGCAATGACACGATTCGGATGCGGTGGCGTTGCCCTTGGGGTGTCGTTGCGAACGGTAGTGAAGCAATCTGGTTTGGGTGCCGCCGCTGGCTGAGATTGCTTCGTCGTGCCTCCTCGCAATGACACGGGGTGGGGGCGGTGGCGTTGCCCTTTGGGGTGTCGTTGCGAACGGTAGTGAAGCAATCTGGTTTGAGTGCCGCCGCTGGCTTGAGATTGCTTCGTCGTTCCTCCTCGCAATGACACGGGAGACGTGGCTACTCGACATGGCACATGAATCGGCCTGGGTGTCATCGCGGGGCTTAAATTTCTATTTCATGCCAACCTGGGTTGGTGGCTTCGATTAAGGCTATTTTCTTTGCTCTTGAGCCGCTTTTGATCTGTTTTTCTCGCAGTATGGCGGCTTCGATGCAGGTTGACGCTTCAAACCAAACGAGTTTGTGACACTTGTACTTACTGGCAAAACCCGGCGTTAGCGCGTTTTTGTGTTCGTATAAACGGCGCTGCAGGTCGTTGGTGACGCCTGTGTAGAGCACCTTGTTGGTGCGGTTTGTCAGTATCCTGAATCCGTGAGACCGGCCCCCGGAAGCACTTCTAACCCACTGACCTGCATGGCAATATAGCCATTATCGCCATTCACCCAGACAGTGCCATGCCCAACATAAAGTTCCGCGCCAGTTGCCGCACCCTCACCAGCCACGCCGGGCTGTCCATCATCGGGCAAT
>NZ_JBSXNN010000004.1:0-3779 GCF_056857635.1 Vreelandella sp. L-15
GGTTTTCCTTTTGGTTCATGGTGTTAGGGGTAACAACATGATACCGGCGGGAAAGCCCCCGATCTCGTTGATAGCACTGAAATTTTCAACGCTATTCAGGCAGTTACAGCACCACCTGTGGAAAAGTGGGGAGACGCTAGATCAATTTATCAACGGGTTCAAAGAGCTACTGTGCTGCTGACATTTATGCTGCCTACATTGAGCGACTAAGGTGCGGCCAAGCAGCTTTTAGATACTGAGCCATTGACCAAAGCGTGAGAGCAGCGGCAGCGTACAGAACAACCACGCCCAGTAGCGCGATTTCGTGCCCTGGCGGGAAGGCCAGCAGTACCAGAATGGCGACCATCTGCAGCGTGGTTTTTAGTTTGCCAACCCAAGAGACTGCCACCATGCCGCGTTTACCCATTTCGGCCATCCACTCCCGCAGGGCTGAAATAACGATCTCACGACCGATAATCACCAGTGCGGGCAGCGTCAGGATCAGCGTGTCGAAACGCTCAATTAACAGTGCAAGCGCCACGGCGACCATAAGTTTGTCTGCCACAGGGTCTAAAAAGGCGCCGAAGGGTGTCGACTGATTCCAGCGGCGGGCCAGGTAGCCATCGAGCCAGTCGGTGACCGATGCTAGGGCAAATAAACCAGCGGCAACCGGCATGCTCCAACTGAAAGGTAGATAAAACAGTACTACCAGTAGAGGGATAAAGACGATTCTTGCCAGTGTAAGTATGTTGGGTATATTCATCGCAGGGCGCGATCCTTGCCGGAGAATCATGAAAGTCGGAGTGTAATGTGCGGGTTATTCTATCCCCCTTAGCGCATTGCATCCATGTTAAGAACAAGTTTATCCATTCAGTGCCGTATAAATGCTCTCTGCGAGGGCTGCATTAATTCCGGGCACCCTGGCTAGTTCATCACGGCTGGCCTTTTGTACGCCCTGTAGGCCACCAAAAAAGCGCAGAAGTTCGCGCCGCCGTTTAGGGCCTATGCCAGGAATATCCTGCAAAGTAGACGTGCGTCGCGCTTTGTCTCGCGCTGCCCGGTGGCCTGCAATCGCAAAGCGGTGGGACTCATCGCGGATATGCTGGATTAAATGCAGTGCCGGCGAAGCCGGATCTAAAGGTAGCGGGTTATCGCTGGTCTCTAAGAAGAGAGTTTCCAGCCCGGCCTTGCGAGTGGTTCCTTTGGCAACGCCTAGTAGGATGATGTTGGTGACCGAAAGGTCGTTTAGTACCTCGCGTGCCATATTGAGCTGCCCTTTGCCGCCATCCACAATCAGAATATCGGGGGCCACTGCTTCTCCGTTTTTTACCCGCTTCAGGCGCCGCGTCAGCGCTTGTTGCATGGCGGCGTAATCATCCCCTGCTGCGATGCCTTCAATGCGGAAGTGGCGATAGTCACTTTTACGCGGGCCTTGGTGGTCAAACACCACGCAAGACGCCACGGTGGCTTCGCCCTGGCTGTGGCTGATATCGAAACACTCAAGCCGCTCTGGCAGTTTTTCCAGTCCCAGCGCTTTTTGCAGTGCCTCAAACCGCTGAGTGAGCTGGGTTTTATTGGCCAGCTGTGATGCAAGCTGCTGCTCGGCGTTGGTCATGGCGAGGTGCTGCCATTGGGCGCGATGCCCGCGCACTTGGCTTGCTACTCTGACTTTTTTGCCTGCTTGCTGAGAGAGGGCATCGGCAATCAGAGTGCTATCTTCCAGCGGGAGGCTAGTAATTACTTCTCCGGGTACGTTATGCGGCTGGCCAAAATAGTATTGACTAACCACTTCGGTCAGCAGCATTTCTGGCGGCAGGTCTAGATCATTCTTTGGCGTATGGTGCCGAGCGCCCAGTAGACGACCATCACGCACGCTCAATATGGAGATGCCGAGTGCGCCAGGGCGTTGGGCTAAGGCGAAAACGTCTGCGTCGCCGCTCTCGTTATCCACAAACTGGCGCTGCTGCAGCTGGCGTAGCTGCTGGATTTGGTCACGCAGGCGTGCGGCCTCTTCAAAGTGGAGCGCTTGGCTGGCTACTTCCATCTCTTGGGTTAATAGCTGGGTCACGTGCTCGCTTTTGCCTTCTAGGCACATCACCGCATGTTCCACATCCCGGCGATACTCCTCTTCTGAGATGTAATCAACACAAGGGGCGCTGCAGCGCTGAATTTGATACTGCAAGCAAGGGCGAGAGCGGTGGGCAAAAACACTGTCTTCGCAGTTACGGATGCGAAAAATTTTCTGCATCAGTGTCAGGCTCTCTTTTACGGCCCCGCTGCTGGGGTAGGGACCCAGGTAGCGGCCATCGTCGCGACGCTGGCGTGCTCGCTTATATTCCAAAGCGGGGTAGGGGTGGCGGTCAGTGACAAACACAAACGGGTAGGATTTATCATCCCGTAGCAGGATGTTGTAGGGCGGGCGAAGCTCCTTAATTAATGTTTGTTCAAGCAGCAGTGCTTCGGTTTCGCTACGGGTGACCGTAATTTGAATATCGGCAATGCGTGCCACCATCGCCTGGGTTTTGGTATTGAGCTGGCCGCGGAAATAGCTTGCCAGTCGTGCTTTCAAACGCTTCGCTTTGCCGACATAGAGCGTGTTTTGCTCCTCATCCAGCATGCGGTAAACACCGGGTGAAGTGCTGACAGAGCTTAAAAACTGCTTGGCATCAAAAGTCATAGCTGGGCATTGGAGCTCTTAAACGGCAGAAGCTGCGATGGTAGGCCTATCCCATAGTGGCGTCAAAACCTTCGACTAGACCGTGGCGTAAGGCGAGATGGGTCAACTCGACATCACTGGTGACATGTAGCTTATCAAACAAGCGATAACGGTAAGTGTTAACAGTTTTAGGGCTAAGGTGTAGACGGTCAGAAATATCTTGTACTCGCTGACAGTTGACGATCATCAAAGCAATTTGTAGCTCGCGATCAGAGAGCTGGTTAAATGGGCTATCTTCGTCAGTGAAGTGGGCGAGTGCTAGCCGCTGTGCAATTTCTTGGCTTATATAGCGCCCGTTGCGGAAGACTTGGCGAATGGCATCGGTCATTTCCACCGCATCAGTCCCTTTGCTTAAAAAGCCCGATGCACCGGCTTCAAGCATGCGCCTCAGGACGCTGTCCTCTAAGTGGGCGGTAAGAATGATAACCTTAATGTCAGCCAGGGTGCGATGAATACGCCGTGTGGCTTCTAGCCCGCCGATACCCGGCATACGAATATCCATGAGGACAATGTCGGGCTTTAGTTGTCGGCACTGGGCGACGGCGCTCTCTCCATCATCCACTTCGCCCACAATTTTAATATCGGACTCTTCGTTTAGCAGGTGGGCGATGCTGGTTCTCACCAGGTGGTGATCATCGGCAATTAAAACGTTGATCAAAGGTCTGGCTCCTGCAGGTAATCATCGTGGACTCAAGCGATACGCACGCTGCGAACCTATAGAGTGCCACAGCTCTCAGCAAAGGAGAATTAGATGATGCTGGTTTGCTTTAATGCTTGACTCTTACAGTGCTGTGAATTAGTATTCGCCCCGCTGCACGAAACTGGCAGCATGTGGGGCCTTAGCTCAGCTGGGAGAGCGCAACACTGGCAGTGTTGAGGTCAGCGGTTCGATCCCGCTAGGCTCCACCAATATTTCTAAACGCTACGTTATTTATAACGTGGCGTTTTTTTATGGTGCGCCAGGCATGGCGCGCAGCGCCAATTAGGCGCTATCCGGTCCGCCGTGGTGGTTGGCCGGATGACTTGGGGGTGAAAGTCCCCTACGGACCCTGATAGCGGGAACCGTTAGCTGAACAGCAAGGGT
>NZ_JBSXNN010000005.1:0-3485 GCF_056857635.1 Vreelandella sp. L-15
TAACGCCTGGCTCTGGGGCTGCATGAAGCGCAGCGTAATGCAGTCCCTAGCAGCCATTTGTTAGACTTAATCATCCCAGTCAAAGACGATATACCATTCATCGTTGATTTTCCTATATCCTTTGACATTACTTGCTAAGCCCTCTGGTATTTTATCTAGGCTAGAAAACAGGGGCTTGGGGTTTTCTGGCTTGTACATGTAGCCCTTACTTGAACCGCCTGTCACTAAACCTTGGGCAGTAGATATAAACCAGATGCTATTACCGCCCCAAGACCTCATGCCCGCATCAAGGCCAAGCTCTGAAAATAGAGTTTTGTATTCATCCCAGCGTGTTTCTGAAATTACATTATCAGGACTTATCCAAGTTGGGTGAATAACGGTGGCTGGAGAGTCCTCCCGGAACATAGAGATTAATTTCTTGTACTTCCCCATGTTTATTTCCAAATCTGAGATCAGAGCTTGGTCGGCAAGGTGATCGCGTCCTTGAATATCGGAGAAGACATACCAGACAAACCCAGCTCCTACAGCCAAGAGCAAAGCTCCGATTATCGATAAGGATATGATTATTCGTTTAAACCACTTCATCTCGATCTCTGAAAAGCCTAACGCCTCACATCACCGGCAGCAAAAAGCGGTGTGGCTGAGCGTAGCGGAAGCCGCGCCGCTTTTTGCTGTCCGAGTGCATGTGATTGTTATGTCATTTCACTATAGATAGAATGAAAGCTTCTTTGTCCAGCACCATCATAAACATAAATAGTGTCAAATACTTTCACTGATTTATTTGCAACAAGGTCTGAAATACTCTTTGCCTCAGATCGCGCTATGTCAGCGGCCGATGCGAAAGGGGTAAAAATACCAACCAAGAGAATTCCTGCACCTCGATCCTGAAAAATTGCTTGCATACTTGCTTTATCATATTTTGCTTCTATTACTGACTGAAGTACGGATGAAAACGTTTCATCAGGCTCGATAACAAGGCGACCTGAATCTGATATATGCTCTACATCCTCAGATGCTCCAGTTGTAAGACCGATAGCATGATCTTTATCCAAAAAAGCATCCGTGACCTCTAGCCAAGTTTTCTTATCATTGATTTCAATAATTGCCTCAGGTGGATCAGGTGTTTCCAGCACATTAAAGTTGTTACCTAGATTTTCCATATATTTGGTGAATTGCTGTAACACGGCATCTTCATGTACTTGCTTAAGATCTCTGCGTTTAACCATAGAAGCTCACTCTTGATGAAGATGGTTAATTCCAAAAAATTCTTTTTATTTCATCCACATCATCACGCAAAATAATTGAACCATCTATTAAGTATGCTTGTGTTTGCGAGTTATTAACCATAAAGAATTTTTCGTTTTTTCTATACAGCTTAAATGTGTAGACATACTGGGTAGCATATTGCTCAATAGGTGAAAACACTTCTTGTATGCCATTTTCTGCGAAATACTTAAATATAGCTTGTGCGACAAAATTGAGCCGTTCTACCGTCCCGGCTTGAAGGGTAAACATTGTGTAAGAGTCAGAATCATCGAATGCTACAAATACCTCAATAACACTTCCTGTTGATTGACCTGAAAAAACAAAATTAACAACCCGCCCATCTAATTTTTCATCACCATCTTTATCTGTTTCAAATAAATGATCGGCTTCCTCGTTAACGTAAATAACATTGTTGTCATTGACGATGAATAAAATATCGACTTCAGCTTCTTGTAATCTCATACCACCTTTTAGAGATGAGCTTTTCTGACCTTTGTACTTCCCGAACGATAGAGTTTTCATGATGTTATCAACTATCTTTGTTCGCAAATCTACGACTAAATCAACATTAGGCTGAAGTTGCATACAGAGAGCCAATATGAATTGCTGCGGACCATCAGGGCCATCTACTTCAGGCCGAGAATTCCTCATTGAGCCCTTATACTCCTGTTGACTAATACCGCTATTTCTAGCAAATCTTATGGCCGTCTCGTTTCCTTGGCTCGCTGCCTCAATCTCCTCAAGGACAAATTGATATGCGATCTCTGCTGTTGGCATTTTCTGCAATATGATTTCAGAAAATCTTTTCGCGGCATATTCAATGCCATCTTTCTCAATCAGCCTTTCTAAGTCAGATTTTTGCTTTTTCTTGAACATTCCGAACATATTGCCTCCTTAGTGGCATTAAAGACATAACGCCCGGCTTTGCGGCGTGCCGGAGCGCAGCGTAGGCGCGTCCGACAACAGCCGCTTGTTAACCCCGTAGCTCGATGCCTTCTCGAATGACCTCGGGATGACGGGAAGCAATCTCAATGAGCGCTTTTGCTGGACCAGAGGGTTCACGTCGACCTTGCTCCCACTCCTGCAGGGTTCGCGCGGAAATATGCAGTACCTCAGCAAACTCGACCTGAGTCAGTCCGGTTTTGCCTCGAGCCTCTGCCACCTCGTTAGGCTCAACACGACTGACTCGTGCAGTTTTGCCCGCTTTCATTTCTTTAACAGACTGAAGCAACTTGTTGCCAAGCTCCTCAGCACTTAGTGTCTCGTCACTCATTTTCCAATACCTCACGAATCGACTTCAGGATATGAGCGGGTATATTGCCCCTGACGGCTTTCTTGTAGATCACCAATAACCAGATCTCACCATTTGCCAACTTGGTGAAGTAAATGACTCGCACCCCACCGCGCTTCCCTGAACCCGCTACCGACCAACGAACCTTTCTACATCCGCCGCTACCCGGAATGGGGTCACCAATTTCCGGACTTGCCGCAAGCCAGGCAAAGAAAGCGCTTCGCTCTTCCTCAGTCCAGATTTTTCTGGCATCTGCTTCAAATGTAGGGGTTTCGATGATGGTAAACATGACAGTCAATATACGTCATTGACGGAGTTTTGCAAGATGCTGGTCACAAGGGTTAACGCCCGCAGCACGCGCGGCTTTGAAATGGAGGCGAAGCCGTAATGGAAAAGACGTCGCCTTGCCTGCGATTGTTAGGCACCTGTCTCAATCCTTGAATTTTAGATACAACGTTGCACCACCAACCACGACAGTAGCTAACGTAGCCAACACGCCTACAGCAGCCCCTTTTGCAAAACCGGCTTCGTGGCCACGGGAATACCCTTTTTCCTCGCCTGAATAGTACCCCTTGAGATCTGGGGAGGCGTCTTCTGAAAAAACAAATTCTTCTACTTTTTCTGACACCACGGGCTCCCGCATAAGCCTCTCTAGCAAAGCTTTAGCCGCCTCCGTGGTCATTTCGTTAAGGGCTGCAAATTCCCTCAGGTGCTCATTATTTGAAAGTATTTTTTCAGCCTTCTCTACAACATCTGCACTCATGGTGTCTCCTTTCTATTTTTTATGCCTAACGCCGGTGGTAATGGGCGCCAACGGAGCGCAGCGTAGTTGGCGTCCCGTTGACCACTTGGTTATGCATGTTCCGGCCACATCCCATCCATCATCACTGGGTAGGTGATTGGCTTGTAGTGGGTAAATTCAATGTCT
>NZ_JBSXNN010000006.1:0-9219 GCF_056857635.1 Vreelandella sp. L-15
GTCGAAGGCCGCTTTCTCGTCGCGGAGCGTTTGCGGCAGGATCACGCTGGAAACATCCCGCAAGCACGGAAACTCCGCCTTTAAGCCCACCAGTCCCTTTTCCGCCGATGAGTGCGAGACCGATTCACCGCGCTGCTGATACGCCTCCGTGCGATAGGCCAGGGTATTATTCCAGACAAAACGAGCACACCCAAACGACTGCGCCAGCACCTCACCCTGTTCGGAGGTGCGGTAGAACCGTTCTTTGTAGGCACGCTTTGTCATGCTGTATAAATATCAGGGCAATGAGGCGAAGTCAATCTGGCACCGCTACGCGGTGCGCGCTTGTATCACCGCCCGACTGGGCGATGCTTTACGCGCTGTTTGGTAAGGTAAGCAAGCCCCCGCCTAATTGGGCGGGGGCAATGCCTATTAAAAGTCGCTGAAGGAGGAGTGAGCCGCTGGCGCGGCAATAACAGGCTGGTGCGCTTCTTTATTTAACTTAAAGTTAGTCACCAAGTGGCGAAGCTGGGTGCTCAGCTGTGCTAGCTGCTGGGTAGCATGGTTACTCTGCTGTACCAGCCCCGCGTTTTGCTGAGTCATTTGATCCATTTGAGTAACTGCCTGATTGACCTGCTCGATACCGCTGCTCTGCTCAATGGTAGCGGCGGAGATTTCTTGGACCAGAGCACTCAACTGTTGAATATCTTCAACGACGCCTGTAATCACCTTGCCGGTATTGCTCACTTGGCGGCTGCCTTCTACAACTTGGGCGTCCGCATTTTCAATCAGCCCCTTGATCTCTTGCGCGGCAGAAGCAGAACGGCTTGCCAGCTGGCGCACTTCGTTGGCGACGACGGCAAATCCACGGCCTTGCTCCCCGGCACGGGCAGCTTCCACCGAGGCATTTAGCGCCAGAATATTGGTCTGGAAAGCGATGGCATCAATGGTGTTCACGATGCTGCTCATTTGGGTAGCGCTTTCGTTGATAGTAGCCATCGTAGTAATCACCGATGCCATGGCATCGCTACCACGTTGGGCGCTCTCAGCAGTTTTAGTGGCTAGTGTGCGGGCGTGATCGGCATGCTCGGCATTCTGTTTTACTGTCGCCGTCAGTTGCTCCATGCTGGAAGCTGTTTCGGCAAGCGATGCTGCCTGCTCTTCAGTGCGGGTAGAGAGCTCTTCGTTCACGCCCACAATTTGCTCTACCCCGTTATTCACTTGGTCGGCACCGTGGTGTATGTCGCTAATGGTGTCGGCTAGGGTCTCGCGCATGCGGTTAATATCATAAAGCAAACTTTTCTGATCGTTAGTTGAAAGGGACGCGACTTGGGTCAAATCCCCATCGGCGATATGGCGCACCACGGAGGCCGCATAGCGTGGGTCGCCACCTAATCGACGAGCAACATCACGAATAACCCAGCCCATCAACAGAGTCACCGGTATACCAATCACTAACAAAACAATCGCTGAGCGGATTAGCCCGGAGATAAAGGCAGCGTTGATGTCATCCACGTAAACTCCCGCCGCCAACGACCATCCCCATTCCGGTAGATGCGCGACATAGCTAACCTTCGGCACTTGGCCGTCACCGGTAATACGGCGTGAGAAGTAGTCCACATGACCGCCCCCAGCCTGAGCAACGTTAAGAAACGCAGCGTATAAACGTGTACCGCTAGCGTCTTGATAGCTGCTCATATCTTCGCCTCGGGGGCGATTGGGGTGAGACACAATGTCGAGATTATTATCAAAAGCAAAGACATATTCGCCGTCGCCAAAGCGTACGCTGGCAATATTATCAATGGCCCGCTGCTGTGCTTCCGCTTCTGTCAGTTCACCAAGCTCAGCACGTTTTTGTAAGGCCTCAAGCTGCCCATGAACGCTTTTTACAATGTGCTCAATACTGGCGCGACGCTCGTTTTCAAGCGTTTGGCGGTTTTCCCACGCCAACCAGCCTACTAATAGCAGCATCGCTATCCAAATGATGCCAAGTGTGCCCCAAAGCTTCTGCGTCGTTGTCAAACGTTTCATGATGTCCTTGTTAAAAAATTCCAATTAGTAATTAAACCCTGATCTCTATCGGCCAGAATTTTTTATACCTTAGGCTAATTAATAAAAAATGTCTGATCTATGATACCCTTTAAATTCAAAAATGATATAAACATATAATTTTTGTTGCGCTACACTCGCTGTATAGATCCACTGTTAGCAGTCCATCCCCAGGAGGCTCCAGAATGCAGCGCCCTATCGTTACCCACTTCTTTGATGAACCAACCAATACGTTCAGCTATGTGGTGCAAGACCCCGATAGCAGCGCGTGCGCCATTATCGACTCTGTTCTGGACTTTGATTACGCGGCAGGGCGCACTGATATTCGTTCAGCTAATCAAATTATAGCGTTTGTCCGTGAAAAACGGCTGGAAGTGGCTTGGGTATTGGAAACCCATGTCCACGCCGACCACCTCTCCGCTGCGCCGTATCTGCATGAGCAGTTGGGAGGCAAAACGGGCATTGGTGCTCATATCGTCGAGGTGCAGGAGATTTTTGGTAAAGCGTTTAATGCGGGCACCGAGTTTGCCCGAGATGGCAGCCAGTTTGATGCGTTATTCAATGAAGGCGATACCTTCACGATTGGCTCGTTAGAGGGGCGTGTACTGCATACGCCTGGACATACACCTGCCTGTTTGACCTATGTGATCGGTGATGCCGCCTTTGTGGGCGATACCCTGTTTATGCCGGATTACGGCACCGCGCGCTGCGATTTTCCTGGCGGCGATGCTCGCACGCTCTACCACTCTATTCAGAAAGTACTGTCTTTGCCCGAGCAAACGCGGCTGTTCTTATGCCACGACTACAAAGCGCCGGGGCGAGACGCCTATCAGCATGAAACCACCGTTGCCGAACAGCGCCAGGCCAACGTCCATGTGCACGACGGCATTAGCGAGGAAGAGTTCGTCAAAATGCGTACCGAACGGGATGCCACGCTGGGAATGCCACGTCTGATTATTCCTTCGGTACAGGTCAATATGCGGGCCGGCGAGCTGCCGCCCGCCGAAGATAACGGCCAAGTATACCTAAAAGTACCAATTAACTGGTTTTAAGCGGCGGTGGGTTTAGTGTTAATCGTGCTGACCTTGATGGGCACGATTGGTGTATGGGGGTGGATAGGGGTCGTGCCGTTGGCAACGAGCGTTGGGTAACATAAGGAGCTAGATGTGGATTGGATAGCGAGCCTGCACGGGCTAGTGGGCGGTGCGCTGATCGGGCTTTCAGCGGTGTGGCTGATGGGCGCACTAGGCCGCATTGCCGGTATCAGCGGCATCATTGGCGGTTTAATTACTCAGCGTCCCAAGGGGGATAGTGCTTGGCGGGTGGCGTTTTTAGCGGGGCTAATTAGCGGCCCGCTGCTGGTGATGGCAGTGGGCGGCGGGCTGGGTAACGTGGCGGGCGTTCCCGGTGCCGTGATTGGTGAGCCAGCGGGTGGCGTACCGCTAATGCTGTTAGCAGGCCTGCTGGTGGGGGTAGGCACTGGGCTTGGGAGTGGTTGCACCAGCGGCCACGGCGTCTGCGGCTTGGCGCGCTTGGCACCCCGCTCCATGGCAGCCACGGCTATGTTTTTGGTCACGGCGATAGCCACGGTTTATGTGGTGCGGCATGTCATTGGGGGTGGGGTATGAGTACACCAGCTGTAAAAACAGCGGCGGGTTACATCGCAGGCCTTCTGTTTGGTTTGGGGCTAGCGATCTCTGGGATGACAGACCCCGCGCGGGTGCTGGGTTTTTTGGATATTGCCGGTGCCTGGGATCCCACGTTGATGTTTGTACTCGGGGCCGCCGTAGGCACCACCTTTGTGGGCTACCGCTTAGTATTCGCTCGCGGTACGCCGCTGTTTAGCGCCAAATTTCAACTGCCGACCAAGCAGGAGCTTGATGCCAAATTGCTAGGCGGCGCGGCGCTGTTTGGGGTGGGCTGGGGGCTTTCCGGTTACTGCCCTGGGCCTGCCATTGCCTCCATGGGTGGGCTAACGCTGCCGCTTCTTGCACTGCTGGCGGCGATGGTGCTGGGCTGGTTTATTGCCCAGCGTATCGCTCGCTAAGTGAGCAACTCCGTTCACGATGACGCCCTTACTTTCCCTGGTAAGGGCGCTTTTTTTGATCTGGTGCAAGGGTTTTGCCAAAGGGCTTAACGTTCGGTTAATGCGCGTTTGTCATGCTGCTTCCATCACAAGGAAACCGCTATGCACGTCCTACTCATAGAAGATGATCCACTGGTGGCCTCGGGTATTCGTTCTGGACTGATGATGTACCACTTCGTGGTGGAGCACGTTACCTCGGTGCAGGCTGCGCGTCAGGCGATGCAAAGTGTCGCCAGCGACGTGGTGATTCTTGATCGTGGACTACCCGATGGCGATGGCTTGGCGCTGCTGCAATCCTGGCGCGATGAGGGCGTGACGACACCTGTGCTCATGCTGACTGCCAGGGATGCCGTGCGCGACAGAGTGGATGGGCTGCAAAGCGGGGCCGATGATTATCTAGTGAAGCCCTTTGATTTAGATGAGCTGGTGGCAAGGCTACATGCGCTACTGCGGCGCGTAGCCGGGCGCAGCCAAGGGCTGACCGTGCATGGTGCGCTGACACTAGACCCCAGCGCTCGGGAGGTGCGGGTAGCGGGCGAACTGATAGCGCTCTCCCGCCGTGAGTTGGTGCTGTTAGAGGCTTTTTTACACGCCCCGCGCAGCGTGCTCTCGGCGGACCAGCTCAAAGATAGCCTCTATGGGCTAAGCGATGACGTAGAGAGTAATGCGCTCAATGTCCATATTCACCATCTGCGCCGCAAATTGGGCAGTGGGATTATCGAGACCGTGCGCGGCCTGGGCTACCGCTTGGGCAAGCCAGAAGCCGTGCTTGCGCCGGGGCCGGGGCAAACGCCTAAGGGGCAACGATGAGTCTACGCGCCCGCCTGCTACTCACGCTTGGGCTGACGTTGGCGCTGCTATGGGGCGTTGCGGCTGCTTGGCTGCTCAACGATTTGCAGAAAACCTTTGTCGCCACCCTTGACCAGCGTTTGGCTCAGTCCGCGCGCATGGTGGCCGGGCTGGTGCATCAATTGCCGGAGGAGGTGTGGGAGCAGAGCATGATGACGACGCTTGCCATTCCACCCATCGAGGGGCTGGCCTGCCAGGTGCACTCGCCACGCGGAGAGGTGATTGCTCGCACCCACGCCAACATGGATAGCGTGCTAGCGCCAGGGCAGCGCGGTCACACCTACCGCCAGGAAGGCGATACCACTTGGCGCGTCTTTACCTACGAGCGCGGCGGCCTGGTCATTACCACGGCGGATCGAATGGATGAGCGCACGATGCTGCTAAACGGGGTAGTTCGGGTAGCCGTCGTGCCGTTTGTGGTGGCGTTAACCGGCAGCCTGATTGCGCTATGGGTGGGTATATGGCGCGGGCTGGCACCGTTGTCACGGTTGCGTGAGTCGTTAGCCAGCCGCCACCCAGAAGCGCTGGCGCCGGTCTCTACCTACGGTGTGCCTAAAGAGATCAAACCTCTCATTGATACGCTCAACCATTTACTCACGCGGGTGCAGCAAACCCTAGTGCGGGAGCAGCGCTTTACCAAC
Source organism: Vreelandella sp. L-15 (assembly GCF_056857635.1). Taxonomy (NCBI): domain Bacteria; kingdom Pseudomonadati; phylum Pseudomonadota; class Gammaproteobacteria; order Oceanospirillales; family Halomonadaceae; genus Vreelandella; species Vreelandella sp. L-15. The sequence goes on from NZ_JBSXNN010000006.1 coordinate 5,605, forward strand.
GACGCTGCCCATGAGCTGCGCACCCCGCTCACTGCGATTAAAACTCACCTACAGGTCGCGCAACGCGCAGAGGGCCCTACGGCTCAAGAAGCTCTCAAACATGCCGAAGCAGGCGTCGTACGTTTGGCTCATACCTTAGATCAACTGCTTACGCTGGCCCGCGTCGAGGGCCGCATGCGCTTTGATGACGGCGAGCCAAGCGATGTGGCCCACGTTATAGAGCTGGCCGTTGCTGATAGCGCCGCTGCTCCAGGGCAGTGCCAGTGGCCGGGTACGCTGCCTAATGCGTGTCTGGCCATGCCTAGAGAGCTGGCGATTACGGCGCTGCGCAACCTCGTCGATAACGCCTTGCATCATGGCCCCCAGGGCGGCGCTATCACTCTCCATACAGCACAAACGCACCGCGACATTACCTTCACCGTGCACGACCAAGGCCCGGGAGTTGATGAAGATACTCTGGCTCAACTGACCCAGCGTTTTTGGAGGGCTAGTAAACAGCAGGGCAGTGGGTTGGGGTTAGCCATTGTTGCTGCGATTACGCAACGTTTTGGGGGGGATGTGCGCTTTGAAAACGCCACTTCTGGGGGCTTCTGTGCGCACTTAAGAGTACCCACCGTACCAGTCCAAACAAGTAAGACCATAACAACGGAAGCATAAGGGGGGAGTATGAAAACAGTGCATGGGGGCAGGCTCAGCCTGCTGCTAGGAGCCTGCATCATCGCGAGCACTAGCGTGGCGCAAGAGGGAGATGCCGAGCGGGGTGAAGCGGCATCGGCGACATGTGTGGCCTGTCACCAAGCCAACGGAGGAGGCATGAACATTTCCGGCGGCGAATCCTGGCCGCGCTTGGCAGGCTTAAATTCCAACTACATCGCTAAGCAGCTGCACGATTTTAAAGCCGGGGACCGTCAGAACGCGACGATGGTGACGTTCGCCAATATGCTCGACGATCAGCAAATTGCCGACGTAGCGGCGTATTACAGCCAGCTACCAGCGACGCCAGGCCAAGGCGGCGACAATGCCGATGAAGCGCTGCTGGCTCGCGGCGAGCAGCTGGCCGAACGGGGCGACTGGAACGCTTATATTGTCTCCTGTAAGAGTTGCCATGGCCCGGGCGGCCAGGGGGTGGGAGAGACGTTTCCCGGCATTGCAGGGCAACATGCGGGCTATATCAGTGCACAGCTAAACGCTTGGAAGAGTGACACACGCAGCAACGACCCTCAAAACCTAATGGGGGCGATTGCCAAGCGTATGAGTGAAGAGGATATTCAGGCGGTCTCCGCGTGGTACGCCACCCAGCCCGCCGCTGAAGGGGAGGCCGCACAATGAGCACTTACCATCGTTATATAGTGATCGCGCTATCCAGCAGCGCGCTTGCAGTGGGCACCGGTTTGAGCCTCTACGCAGCGAATGCGTTTGCCCAGCAGGAGGAGCGGGCCGATGCCGCGCTGAATCAGCTAGTACACGAACCGCCCACCATGGAAGACTTGGAAGCCTCGGATCTCCATCCAGAGCTTAAAAAAGTCATTCGCTACGGCTATGACCTATTTACCAATACCCAGCAGCTAAGAGGCGAGTACGTTTTTAACGATATGAACTGCTCAAGCTGCCATCTAGGAGAGGGCCGCGTACCGTTTAGCGCGCCGGTATGGGCAGCTGCCATCACCTTGCCCGATTTTCGCGGCAAAAATCAGCATGTGAACAACCTGGAAGAGCGCATTGCAGGCTGCTTTGCCTACTCCATGAACGGCACACCGCCCGAGTACGGTAGCGACGAAATGCTGGCGCTTAGCGCCTACCACCAGTGGCTCGCCACCGGTGCGCCGATGTACCCCGATAAGCCGATCTATGGCCGTGGTTTCCCAGCGCCTGAACAGCCTGAAACACCCAGCTATGCCAGAGGCGAGGCGGCGTACCAGGAAAACTGCGCCATTTGCCACCAAGAAGATGGCTCTGGGCACTATGAAAACGGCGAATATGTTTTCCCCGCCCCTTGGGGCGATGGCTCTAACAACTGGGGGGCCGGTATTGCACGGGTAGAAACCATGGCTGGGTTTATCTATCAAAACATGCCGCTGGGCCAGCCGCGCTCGTTAACCGGCCAGCAGGCGTGGGATATTGCTTACTACATCAATAGCCAAGAGCGCCCCCAAGATCCGCGCTACACTGGCGATGTTGCAGAAACCGCCGAGCGATTCGGCCCCACATTCCACAACCGCTCGCTCTACGGCCAAACCCGTGAGCATGACGGCCATGTGCTAGGCGACCACGCTAATTTTGGCGAGAAAGGTGACATCCAACCCTGGAACGTCGGCATGCCACGGTTCGAAAATCTCTCTGAGGAGTAAGCTTGAACGCATTTGCAGGAGAGAGCGTCAGGAGTGTTGTGGGAGGGAGCTTCAGCTCGCGACGATTAGAGCACCAGTGCTGCGGCAGGCTAAGGGCGGCTGACGCCGCCGTCGCCCAATAAATTGGCCTCCCACATCAGGCTTTCTAATCGACAAACAGCTGGTTGTTTACACTTGTATTCTAGGATGTGACTTATAGCCAAATAGCATCCCAATAGCTGTACTTTCCTATATCTTCGACCAAATTGGCTCTTAGAGGATTGGCAACGATATATCTAGCAGCTGCTTTTAGCGATGCTTCATCTTTAATCATTCGATCGTGAAAGCCATCTTGCCAAAGACGCCTGCCAATATTCAGCGATACGTAAGCCTTATAACGTCTCACAGCCTCAGAAAGGTCGCCGTTTAGCTGAAGCAACCAATGGATATGGTCTGGCATAACAACAAAAGCAAAAGTTGTCGCCAGCTCGCTCACGCGAGGGTGGTAAAAGTGCCTGGATGCACAACAGGCAGTATGAAAATTAGTAAAAACCTGCTGACGATGGCGGGTCGTCGCAGTGACTAAGTAGTGAGCATTCGGGATTGATTGCCTCCCTTGGCGAAGCAGATGGCTCCTGTTCATTATATGCTCCCTATAATTTTTAATTAACTTAGCACATGCTGTGTAGCATTTTCTGTAGGAGGGAGCTTCAGCTCGCGATAATGAAGGCACCACTGCTGCGGCAGGCTCAGGGCGGCTGACGCCGCCGTCGCCCAATAAATTGGCCTCCCACATCAGGCTCTTCACCCCTCAAGCAGTCAGGTGTGGGAGGGAGCTTCAGCTCGCGACGGTTAGGGCACCACTGCTGCGGCAGGCTCAGGGCGGCTGACACCGGCGTCGCCCAATAAATTGGCCTCCCACATCAGGGTCTTGACCCCTCAAGCAGTCAGGTGTGGGAGAGAGCTTCAACTCGCGATAATGAAGGCACCACTGCTGCGGCAGGCTAAGGGCGGCTGACGCCGCCGTCGCCCAATAAATTGGCCTCCCACATCAGGCTCTTCACCCCTCAAGCAGTCAGGTGTGGGAGGGAGCTTCAGCTCGCGATGATGAAGGCACCAGTGCTGCGGCAGGCTAAGGGCGGCTTTCGCCGCCGTCGCCCAATAAATTGGCCTCCTACTTCTTTTGTTAAGGCGCTTCGCTACCCATCATCTCAATGAGGCGTTCTTGGCTGGGGAGGCCTTGGATTCGGTCAATGCGCACAGTGCCGCCTTCAGCCTCACGTTGGAA
>NZ_JBSXNN010000007.1:0-9986 GCF_056857635.1 Vreelandella sp. L-15
CCGGACCCGCTCCAGGGCCTCGTCGACGTTGATATCGCTGATGGTCATGTCACCGCATGGCATGTCGGTTGTCTGGGTACACTATGCAGAAAAATCAGGTGGTTGGCGACCCCCTACCCACAGCCAACTGAATAGTTACAATTATTATACATAAATGGGTGGGATGTGTCACAACGCGCCCGCCAGCCAGGCCATATTACGCCACATGTGCCATTTTGAACCCACGCCCATGACCCTGTCGTGACAGCGAACGGTGGCTACGATTTTTTAATAAGCTATTGTTTTTTTAAATATAAATGTATTTTTTTTCAATGTTGGCATGAAGTGTGAATGTGCCTTTTTAGAAAAGCTTGGCAAGTGACGCAAGCACGTTAGTCGAAAAAGGAGGCAATCTTTATGGATAAACAAGTGAGCCAATCGCGCAAGCGTCCACGTGTGCTGACACTGTGCATGTTAGCCGCAACCGTCAGCACCTTGGCCCTGGCGGGGTGTGGCAACGGCGAAGATGAAATGCCCCCGGCGCAGCAACCTGACACCATGGAGCAGGATGCGACGACCACGACGGCTCCGGCTACCGGGAACGAGCCTACCATGGCAGACGAGCCGATGAATGAAGACCCGGGCTTGGGCGAAGATCCCGCGGCGACGCAAGAGCCAATGCCGAGTGAGAATACCCAAGCGGGCGCTGTCAACGATCCTGAAGAGAATCCTGGTTTCGGTGAAGGCACCGATCCCATGCCCGGTGCTAGCGAGACCACTACCGACGACGTTAACACTACCGATGATGAAGACGACATGACTAACGGCCAATAGCCGTCAACGCTCCCTACGATGGTAAGCCAACCCAGCTGTCTGTTCCCTGCGGCTGCTCCACACGGTTTATCATCCTTTCGCCCCCGCGCCCGCGGGGGCTTTTTTTGCTTGTTTAAAGCGTATGACGGTGAGTTTGGGCGGTTGCAAGTTACCAGTCAGCCGCTAAGGTTAGGGGGCAGGCGCTACTGTTGAGCGCACTGCTCATGGCGGGCGTGCTGACAGGCTGCGGTGATTCCGAAGCACCGACCACCGATTCGAAAGTACCGACCGACGAACCTCAAGAGCCCATGGATACCGGCCCCATGGCGAATGATGGGCAAGCGACACGTGAGTCGACCGGCGATGGCGTGAGTGACCCGGAGTAAGCATGAAAAAGCCGGTCGGCGAGTGCGACCGGCTTGGACTTACTCCTCGCTATCTTCCAAACGCCGATAAAGAGTGCGGCGGGCGATGCCTAATACTTCGGCCGTCCGCCGTTTATTTCCCCCTGTCGCTTCCAACACTTTGCGAATATAGCGCTTTTCCACCTCTTCCAAACTTGGCCAACGGGCAGGCGCCGGGGCAGGAATTTGCGTGCCGGGTAGCACCTCGCCGCTTAGCGTTGGGGTACTGTCGGCACTGCTTTTTTGCTGGCTAGACTGTTCGCGCAGGCGCTCAGGTAAATCCTGATGCTGCAGTACGCCCGCTTCGCTGAGCGTTACCGCGCGCATAACTGCATTTTCCAGCTCACGCACATTACCAGGGTAGGTGTAGTTCAGCAGGCTATTGAGCGCCTCTGGCTCGATCTGTTCGATCTGTTTGCCTTGGGCTTCTGCGTGCTTATCAATCAGTGCGAACACCAAGTGTTCGATATCCGTGCCGCGCTCGCGTAGCGGTGGAATGCGCAGTGAGAATGTCTCTAAGCGGTAGAACAAGTCACTGCGAAAGTTCTCCTGCTCAATCTCTTTTTCCAAGTGGCGGTGGGTTGCGGCAATGATGCGCACATCTACTGGTTCCTCACGCTCGCCGCCCACGGGGCGAACGGTTTTCTCTTGCAGGGCGCGTAGTAGCTTGGCCTGCAGATTGATCGGCATTTCGCCAATCTCATCGAGAAACAGGCTGCCGCCCTGGGCGCTATGAAACAGTCCTTTTCTGGCCTCGTTAGCACCGGTAAAGGCACCTTTCACATGACCAAAAAACTCGCTCTCCATCAAGTCGGCGGGAATGCTGGCGCAGTTAACGGGAACGAAAGGCGCTTCGTGGCGGCTACTTTCTTGATGAATCGCTCGGGCCAGCAGCTCTTTGCCCGTGCCGCTTTCACCCAGGATCAAAATAGGTGCATCGCTTTTGGCTAATCGAGACGCATCGTGGAACAGTGACTGCATGGCTTGGCTTTTACCCACAATACCGTGGAAGTGACTGAGTTCCGCATCGTGGGGAAGGGACAAACGCTGTCGCTCCAGTACGCGAAATACGGCTTCGCGGATAGCATCTAAATCAAGTGGCTTAGTTAAAAAATCATCTGCGCCAAGCTTTAAGGCTTCTACCGCCTGGTCAATCGTGCCAAACGCGGTAATGACAATAATGCCTAGCTCGCTGCCACTCTGGCGTAGCTGCTGCAGCAGTTGAATGCCCGTCATGCCGGGTAGCCGTACATCGGTAATCATCATGGCCACTGGCGTGTGGCTAAGCAGGGCAATGGCCTCTTCAGCGCTGGGGACACCCAGTGTGTCATAGCCCGCGTCGTTGAGCTCTTCCTCTAATAACTCACGGATAGCGGCGTCATCTTCCACCACCAATAACGGTAAAAGGTGTTCCTGATGGGTCACAAACGTCGTCCTCAAGCGGATGCGGTTTCACTAAGGGGAAGCGTAATTTCAAAGCCAGCACCGCCAAGCGCGCTGTCAAATACGCCAATCGTCCCGCCGTGGTCGTTAATAATGCGGTGCACCATCGATAGTCCTAAGCCGCTGCCCTGGCCCACCGGCTTGGTGGTGAAAAAGGGGTCGAACACTTGATGATGATGCGAAGTCGGTATGCCTGACCCGTTATCTTCGACCCATACCGTAAGCTCGTCGCTGTGCGACTGGGCGCGAACACGAATATGGCTAACGTCCGGGGCTTGGGCGGCGTTGCGTAATAAGTTGGTCAGCACCTGCACAATTTGTTGACCGTTAACTAATAAATGGGGGGGAGGGGACGGAAGATCAATATCCAGATAGATATTTCGTGGTTCCAGCTCCTCCTCGACTAGCTCGCTGGCACTAATGATAAGCTGGTTAAGGGCTTGGTGTCCTTTCTCCACGTTATGTTGTCGGCCTAATTCCATCAGTTGGCGAACAATTTCGACGATTCGCTCTACCTCGCCGCGAATCCGGCCAAGCCTAGCACGCTCGTCGTCGCCAATCGTATCCCTGCGGGCCAACCGCTGGGCCTGGCCGTTGATGACTGTCAGCGGTGCGCCAATTTCGTGGGCCACCCCGGCGGCCAACACGCCAAGCTCTGCCAGTTTTTTGGATTTGCGCAGGCGTTTTTCCAGCTCGATTTCTCTCCGTTGGCGAGCATCGATATCACGATCTTTTTCGGCCATAGCGTCCAGCATGCCGTTCAAGCCCGACGCTAAACGGCGATACTCCGTCGGGCCGTCTACTGTGGCCCGTTGGCTGCGGTCGCCATCTTCCACTAGCAGCATGACGCGCAACAGACGGTTGAGCGGCCGCTCGATGTAGTGACGAAACCCCCACCAAATGCTGAACACGATGCCCGCCGCGCCAATCACGAAGACCAGCACGGCCACAATGCTGATAAACCCGGTGTAATTCTCAATGCCGGTATTGAGTCGGTTCACCTGCAACACCCCTTGCACAGTGCCATCTTGGGTGCGTAGTGGCGTGAGAGCAGAGTAGTAGGTCCAACCTTCCTGTTGTCGGTAGCTGCTGTGCAGGTCGTCGCGCTCGATGACCTGCTGAATCTCTTCCGGTGTGAACAGATCTTTACCCAGCCCAAGGCCGTATACCTCACGGCCTTGGGTATCGAATACGTAGGCCCCGTAGATGCGGTGAAACGAAAACGCCGACTGCAGCGCCTCTTCTAGCGGCGTGGCGCTGTCTCGAGCCACCGCATAGCTCAACGACGTGCTCAGCGCGCGAGTAATGATCTCGACTTCGGTTTGCAGCTTGGAGCGCACGTTGTCTTCCAGCGATTTGATCGCCACCAGGCTAAACACCACTAGGATAACGAAAAGCGGCACGATGACCGTTAAGATGATGAGGTTACGTAATCGCATCGTGCTTCCTGATGGTGGCTTAACGTTAGCGCTCGCTGGGCGTTAGGCGGTAAAGGCTGCCTTGGCCGCCGTCGGTTAGCAAATAAATCGCTTCATCTGGCCCTTGGCGCACATCGCGAATACGGCCGATCTCACCTTCTAAAATCAGCTCTTCATCGGCCACTTTGCCCTCTTCAAGAGTAAGGCGCAGCAGCTTTTGGCTGCTCAGACCGCCCGCTAATAGGCTTCCTTGCCAGGGCTCAAAGGCATCGCTAGTCACCTCGGCAAGACCGGAAGGGGCAAAGCGCCCATCAAAGCGATACACCGGGTCAACCATGCCAGGCTTAGATTCAACGCCTATCGGCTCGTTGGTACTATAGTCATTGCCTAAACTCACCTCCGGCCAGCCGTAGTTATTGCCAGGCACAATCTGATTCAGCTCATCACCCGTTCGCGGGCCGTGCTCGGTGGCCCAAGGTTCACCATTGCTGAGAACGGTTATGCCCTGAATATTGCGATTGCCCATGGTGTAAATTTCATCCAGTGTATCGTCGTCATCCACAAAGGGATTATCGCCAGGGGCCTCTCCGGTCTCGGTGAGCCGAAGGGTAGAGCCTGCGTGGTCATCGCTGGCCTGAGCGCGAGAAGGGTCTACGCCGCGGTCTCCGATGCTCATCAGCAGCGTGCCATCTTTGAGCCATGCCAAACGGGAGCCGTAGTGTCGGCCGGGAGAGGAAGCGCGATCCTGCACGAAAAGATGCTCAACGTCGCCTAACGAATCCCCTTTCCACTTAACGCGGGAGAGCGCTGAACGGCTGTTATCGCCCTCAGGCTTGCTCCAGGTAAAGTAGATCCAATCGTGCTCGCCATCGCCAAACTCAGGGTGCAGCGCCACATCCAGCAGGCCTCCCTGGCCGTTCTGACTCACCAGGGGCATGCCTTCCAGCGCCTGAGACTGGCCATTAGCGTCAACAAGATTTAACTCACCGCTGCGCTCGCTGACTAAGTAACGGCCATCGGGTAGAAACGCCACCGCCCACGGGTTCGCAAAACCATCGGCCACACGCTCAATGGTAATAACGAAGTGGTCGGTTTCCAGGGCATCTTGAACCACCTCCGCCTGGGCAGTGCTGGCAAGTAGCAGTCCTGCCAGGGAAGGCGCTACCCTGCGTGTAGCCTGTAAACGCAGTGAACGGCGTGGAGTCATCAGGGGGCCGACATATCGATTGGGCATAGCGTGTCGAGTTGGCATCGAGTGTCCTCTGTTAGCGCTGGATCAGAGTCTAAGTCTAGCAGTGACTGCCGTAAGCGGGCGGGTGTTCCCCGGCGCTACATCAACAGTGCCAACAGTACCGGTAAATAGATCAGCGCCATGAGCGTTGAGCAGAAGACTAAACTGGCCACATAAGCGGGTTCGCGCCGGGCGCGCTGGGCAAACAGATAGTTGAATACCGCCACCGGCATGCACATTTGCACCACCAAAATGCTCTGCGCCAGCGGCGGTAAGCCAAGCCAACCAGAAATAAACCAAGCGGCAGCGGCGGCCAGAGGGATACGGATCAAGCTAAAGCCAACCCCTGAGCGTAAGCTTTTCACCTGAATACTAGCGAGCGACACACCGAGGGTGATGAGCATCAGCGGTACTGTGAATCCAGACATTAAGTCAACGGTGTTGGCCATCCATAGCGGGAGCGGCGTGTCGGTCAACAGCAGGGCCATGGAAATTAAGATGGCATAAACCGTGGGGGTTTTAATCAGCGTTTTAATCGGGCTTCCGCTACTGCTGAGCACGGCTCCTAAGGTGAACTGAAACAGCGATACCGTCACCATCACCGTAATACCGTAAGCAAAACCTGCGCTGCCGAAAGCGTAAAGCACGACAGGCAGCCCCATATTGCCCGTGTTGGGATACATCATCGGCGCGATCAGTACCCGCCAATCTCGACGCAGCAGTTTGGCCACGGCAAAGCTGGCTGCCCCCATGCTGATAATGACCAGCGCGGTGGCCAGCATCATCTGCCCAAAGGTGCCGGCATCAATGTTGGCACCAGAGAGCGACGCCAGTACCAGCGCAGGGGTACCAATGTTGAAGACCAAACGCGTAATAAAATCGACGGGGTAGGGTTGCCCTAAGCGTACCCATAAAAAACCCAGCCCGGCACCGGCCAGCACTGGCGCCATGACGGCGAAGAGTTCAGCGAGCATTAACGTTCCTTGACGATCATCGGCCGCCTATTGTGGGTAATTAGGCGGCTAACTGGCAAGGCGAATTGCTAATGGGCGTAAACGGCGTTTGCGTGGGTTTGCCACTCGTTAGGCACCTGGTCACGCAGAAAGTCCAGCAGCGCGTTGACCCGGCGTGAGTGATGCCCATAGGCATACAGCAGCGTCACGGGTAAGGGGGCGGGCTCCCAGCCAGGCAGGCAGTTGACCAGATCCCCAGGGTGGTGGCGTTCGCGTTTCTCGACCACCCAGTGGGGCAGCAGGCCGATCCCTTGGCCATAGGCAATGGCATCGATGTGCAACGCCGTGAGATCTACCCGGAGTCGCGAGCGGGGCGCGTTGAACAGGTAGTCGGCGTGTTCGGGGTGATGCAGCAGCAGGCCGCTGGAGGCAGTATCCAACAAGTCGATCCAGGCATGCGCATCCAGCTCTTGGGGGTGTTGCGGTGTTCCCGCGTGGGCCAGATAGTGTGGGTTGGCGTAGAGGCCGCGGGTGAGGTGCCCCAGGCGCTCTTGGTTCAAGCCGCACTCATGGGTAGCGCCTAGCCAGATATGCACGCTGTTGCTGTGCATCTTAGTGGGCGGCGTTTCCCGAGTATGCAGGGTCAGCTCGACCTTGGGGTAGCGGGTTAAAAACGCATCCATCACCCCCGCCATCCAGCCTCGGGCCAGCGCACCGTGTACCTCCAGCGTCACTTTACCGCTGATCTCCTCGCGAAGTTCTGCTAGCGCCTCTTGGCTATGGGCGACCATGGCCAGCAGCTCGGTGCAGTACTGGTGAAACAGCAGGCCCGCTTCGGTGGGAATCAAACGGTTCGCCTGGCGACGCAGCAGCGGCTGGTTCAGGCGCGCCTCTAGCTGACTAATGCGGCGGCTCAACGTGGATTTAGCAAGCCCGAGCTTCTGTGCGCTGCGCGTCAGGCTGCCGGTGGTCATCACATCGGCAAAAGCGGCGAGTTCATCAAAATCGTACATAGTCGGGGCCACTGGGGGAACGAGGTCACGCCATTGTGCCACTTAATTGTTTGAATGAAAATAATTGCTATTTTTGTTCCGGTTGGTTGAACGCACCGTCCCGCCTCTTTGTGCAAAGAGTATGCAAAAATACAAATGCTAATAATTCGTATTTAAGTATAAGTGCTCTTTCAATTCAAAGGAACCCGCTATGTCTTTACGTTTGCGTCGTACGCTGCTGGCCAGCGCTATCTCATCTCTCGCCTGCGGGGCAGTTGCGGCTCAAGAAACGCCTCAGCTCAACGATATCGTGGTGACGGCCTCTGGCTTTGAGCAGCAAATCAGCAGCGCGCCAGCCCCATTAGCGTGATCTCCCGTGAAGAGCTGGAGCGTGGTCACTATCAAAACGTCACCGATGCGCTGCGGGATGTCCCCGGCGTGGTAGTGACTGGAGGCGGGGCAGGCGATAACGGCAATGACATCTCCATTCGCGGTATGCCTTCCCAATACACGCTGATTCTGGTGGATGGCCGCCCACAAAACTCCCGCGAATCACGCCCCAACGGCAGCGCAGGCTTCGAACAGGATTGGCTGCCGCCGCTGCAAGCCATCGAGCGTATCGAGGTGGTGCGCGGGCCGATGTCAACGCTATACGGCTCCGATGCCATCGGCGGGGTGATCAACGTGATTACCCGCAAGGTAGCGGATACCTGGCACGGCAACATCCAGCTCGATACCGTGCTGCAGGAAGACAGCGCCTCCGGCGACAGCCGCCAAGCCAACTTCTACCTAAGCGGGCCGCTGGTGGCGGATCGTTTAGGCCTGCAGCTGTATGGCCGCACCTCAGAACGCGACGAAGACGATATTGAAAACGGCTACGAAGAGAAGAGCTTGCAAAGCCTGACCGCACGGCTAAGCCTGGCCGCCAGCGATAACCACGACTTTACTGCAGAAGCGGGCATTACCGAGCAGGATCGCCGCTCGCTGGTTGGGCGCTCGGCGCCTGCGGAAGGGTGTCGTGGCGGCTGCACCGATAGTATTGGTGAATACACCAATAGCCATGTAGCGCTGACCCATAGCGGCCGCTTCGACTGGGGCACCAGCGAAACCTTCGTACAGCGTGAGCGCAGCGAAAACCAATCGCGGGATATCGAGATTACCAACACCACCGCGAAAACCAGCGCAGTGATTCCCTTGAGTATGGACATGCTCACCGTCGGCGCGAGCTGGGAAGAGGAGTCGCTGGAGGATGGCACCACCAACCAAATCTCCGACCGTACGGCGGTTGAGAACAGCCAGTGGGCGCTGTTTATGGAAGATGAGTGGATGCTGACAAACGCCTGGGCACTGACCGGCGGGCTGCGCCTGGACGATGACGACAACTATGGCAGCCACCTCAGCCCGCGCCTTTACAGCGTATGGAACATGACGCCGGAATGGACGCTGAAAGGCGGCGTGTCCACCGGCTACCGCTCGCCTAACCTGCGGGAAATTACCCCGGACTGGGGGCAAGTCAGCCGTGGCGGTAATGTTTATGGCAACCCTGACCTTGAGCCGGAAACCTCGCTCAATAAAGAGATTGCCCTGCTGTACGGCAACGACGCAGGCCTGAACGGCAGCCTGACGCTGTTCCACAACGATTTCGAAGACAAAATCACCCGTATCGCCTGCCCCATCGATATTTGCAATGCAGGCCCGAACCAGTTCGGCAGCGACCCCACGTACCGGGTCAACATCGATGACGCGGTGACCCAAGGGGTCGAGGCCAGTCTAGGCGCACCGCTGACCGACACGCTAGCGCTTACCGCCAGCTACACCTTCACCGATTCCGAACAGAAAAGCGGCGAGTACGCTGGCGAGCCGCTGACCCAGCTGCCCCGCCACCAGGTGTCGGCCACGTTGGATTGGGATGTGAACGCACGGCTTAGCCAGTGGACCAAAGTGAGCTACCGGGGTGAGGAGAGCCAGCCCACCACCGGGCCGTCACAAAGCGCGATTGTCGCGCCGTCCTACACCTTCGTGGATGCGGGTATTGGCTATCAGCTCAACGATAGCACCACGGTGAACGCCGGTATCTACAACCTGTTTGATGAGCGCATCACCTACGACGAATACGGCTATGTGGATGACGGCCGCCGGGTGTGGCTGGGCCTGAACGTCGCTTTCTAAACATCCTGTCAGTAGGCAATAGACGCGGCCACCGATGGGTGGCCGTGTTTGTTTATGCCCGCGACCAGCCCGGCCACCGACGAGGAGAGCAGCGCATCCTCCAGGGAGTTCACCGTGCCGACCAGGTTAAGCTCTTGATAAATCGGCTCCCGGTTGACGCTCGCCAGCTCGACTCGTGGGGCAGATTGGGCCAGCGCGGTGCTGGCGAAGAGTGAGAAGGCCAGTAGCAGTACAAAGGGGAGTGGGCGGGCAAGTGAAGGCACCGTCATAACAGGCTGTTTCCTAACATGAGTGAAAGGTGGTAAATGCGAAGGCGAGTAAAAGGCGCGCTGCTCATACTACCCAAGCGAGTGCGTTGACATATCCCTGAATCCGTGAAGCCGGCGCCGACACTTTCCCTATCACCGCCAGCGAGCACTTTTTGATCATTCGCCCCGTGCAAGTTGGCTTTCGCAAGCCCGTTATTGCCAAAACCCACCGTGCTGATCGGTGCTGACGGCCCGTTTTGTCATGCCTTTCCACCCGCCAGGCACGACATATCTGGCGATCGCGTGTCGCTTGGAACTGCTTGTGGATAGAGTGTC
>NZ_JBSXNN010000008.1:0-11740 GCF_056857635.1 Vreelandella sp. L-15
AACGGGCCGTCAGCACCGATCAGCACGGTGGGTTTTGGCAATAACGGGCTTGCGAAAGCCAACTTGCACGGGGCGAATGATCAAAAAGTGCTCGCTGGCGGTGATAGGGAAAGTGTCGGCGCCGGCTTCACGGATTCAGGAATTTGAAATTGACTATGCTAAATCTCTCAGCAAGCCTATTCTTGGCATTATCCCATGGGGTGCGGAGAGAACGCCGCTTAGCGTGCAACAAGCCGCGAATAAGATGGTGGGCTGGAATGCGGCGTCTATAGTTTCTGGAATCCGGGAAATCACACCTTGAATAAACCGTCTCTCACATACCCAGCACTGTATAAGGCGGCTAGCGATATGTCAGAAACATACCAGAACATATACCATCGACTGTTGATGTCTGAGTATGCTCTTCTTTTTCTGGCTGCGGCTCTCTCTATGATGGCTAACCCAAGCAGTTTATTTCAATCAATTCACGCACTCGTTTTTATTTCGCTTGCTGCGTTGTTGCTTTATCGCTTCAAGACTAAGCCAGAGCAAGATTGGTACAAAGGGCGCGCCCTGGCAGAATCTATAAAAACATCGACGTGGCGCTATTGTTTGAGAGCGGCGCCATTCGAAGATGTAGAAGATGTTCGAGTGAGAAGATCAGAGTTTAGAAATCATTTACGCGAAATTCTTCGCGCAAATCGCTTTATAGGCGAACGAATTCCCCCCGATTCGGCGGCGGATGATCAGATCACAAGTTCAATGGATGATATTCGAGCCTTATCGCTTGAAGATCGCAAACACTTTTACATGGACAACCGCATACGTGAGCAACGGACTTGGTACACGAACAAGGCGGGGTATAATAAGGCAGCAGCTAAACGTTGGGTTGTTGCTTGCACTGCGATTTATGCCGGTGCAATTATCTTGTTGGTTGTTCGTCCATCGCTTCCAGAGTGGAATTTCTGGCCCTTTGAGCCTCTGATAGTTTTAGCGTCCTCAATCATCGGCTGGATGCAGATCAAAAAATTCAATGAATTGACTTCGGCATATACACTAACCGCGCACGAAATAGGCATTATTCAAGGACGCTTAGAAGAAGTGGATTCTGAAGAGGATTTATCTGAATTTATCAACGAAGCAGAATTGGCTTTTTCCCGTGAACATACACAGTGGGTTGCTCGGCAAAATGCGCTCTAACAATCGCAGGCACAGCGACGTCTTTTTCGTTACGACTGCGCCTTCACTACAAAGCCGCGCGTGCTGCGAGCGTTATGCAATCAAACCAACGGAGAAACACCCATGAAAAAAGTAATATTAGCAATATCGGCAGTAGTAGCATTTTCAGGCGTAGCGCAAGCGCAAGACTATTTACATGGTCAGTCTGGCACTACATATCAAAATATTGGTAACACCACTTACGGGTCCAATGGCTCTACTTCGCAACAAATTGGAAACACCACATACGGCAGCAATGGCTCAACATCGCAACGTATTGGTAACACTACATACAACTCAGACGGTTCCACATCTCAGCAAATAGGCAACACGCTATACAACTCTGACGGGAGTACTGTTCAGCGTATAGGCAATACAACCTATGGCTCTGATGGCACAACTTGCCAAAAAATTGGCAGCCAAACTTACTGCAACTAAATGCATAACAAGGCCAGCCAGAGGGACACGAAAACCGCCGCTTCGCTTTGGTTTTCGTGCCCCTGCTGGCAGCGTTAACTGTATAAGCCTATGAGCATAGACGTTCACAAACTCATTGATGGTCGGCAGGAGGGGCGTCTTCTATCTATCAGTGATTCAGAATACGCCGAGATCTTCCCTGCAATCGAGTTGTACCGGGAAAAAACCGGATTATTCATCGATCAGTACAGTGACCTTAAATTGAGCTCTGGTGTAAAGCCTCTTATCGAATCTCTTGAGGCAAGAGACAACGGTCGCAGTATCTACAGGTTGCTGATCAGTGCCCTAAGGAAATCGGAGGCCGATGGTTATGGCATCATTTTCGTCGGCGACTAAACAGTTAACAAGGCCAGGCACGGCGACGTCTTTTCCGTTGCGGCTTCGCCTCCACTACAAAGCCGCGCATGCTGGCTGGCGTTAAAGGCCTTGCTCCGGTGTTCTTTGGTTTGGTGTTTTACCGCCGCTTGGCAGGTTGCCGGCAGGCAGAAAACAGCCCTAAGTTTGGCAACGGCTTCGGCGCGTAATTTGGAGTTCAGGTCGCGGGGCAATCCGGCGTAATCGTCGGGTAATTTCCGCTCATTCGGTGGCCTGGTTCCTGGCGCAATGGGTCAAGATGGCACACAGTATCGGGAGTTGGCATTCAGCATTGGGTGCCCAATAAAAACCAAGGGTGAACAGGCCCTTAACAAGTCGCAGCAGTACGCGGCCGATGGCCGCCGGACGCCCTTTCCATGGCTCCTTCGTCGCCATTCCAAGGTCGCCGCTGTGCTCAGCGTTATGTTTACTCGGATAAAGTTCAAATCGGAGAATGTTGTGAATTTAGAAAGTATTCATCATGTAGCGATTATTTGCTCAGATTATCAACGATCTAAGTCATTTTATACTGAAATATTAGGTCTCAAGATCCTTGCCGAAAATTATCGAGAAAGCCGAGATTCATACAAATTAGATTTAGCGTTACCAAATGGTGGACAAATTGAGCTGTTTTCTTTTCCAGAGCCACCGTCCAGATTAAGTAACCCAGAAGCTCAAGGTTTAAGGCATTTGGCGTTTGTTGTTAACTCGGTGGAATCGACAGCTAACGAGTTACAATCACACGGAATTGATGTTGAGCCAATTCGAGTTGATGAATTTACAGGTAAACGATTTACCTTTTTTAAAGACCCAGATGGTTTACCCTTAGAGTTGTACGAAAAATAAACATAACAAACAATTCAAGCAGACCCTCAACGCGTGGCATTTTTATTATGCGTTGAGTTTAGTGATTACGGTGTTGTGCGGAAAGTTGGTAGTAGCGTTTCGGGCTACTTAATTGGGCGTTAAAGATGCTGCTCCACATCCATACTGTTGTGGAGAATTCGGATGACAACGATCCTGGATTCCGTACCGGCTCTGTAAAAGATAACATGACTGCCCTGACTGAACTTTTTGTACCCTGGTTTTATGTCACCCGTATCGCGGCCAATATCAGGTTGGCGAGCGAGCAGCTTGAAAGCATCGTCAAGCTGCCTGAGGTACGTATCGCGTTGGCGCTTTCCCCACTTTTCGGTGGTGAAGCGGCCTATCTCGACAACGTCTTTTCGGGCAGAGGAAGTGAGCAGGTATGGACGCATCAGTGAGCTTCGTTGTCCAGTTCTGTAATAACGCTTTCAAGGGAATACTCTGCGATTCCACTCTGCTCGCCTTCATCCAGGAGGCGTTGGAGCCGTTCAAGCTTACTTTCCGTTTCTTCAAGCAGACGCAGTCCGGCACGTACCACCTCGCTCACCGAGCCATAGCGGCCCTTTTCAACCTGAATGGCTATAAACTCATCAAAGTGGGGGCCGAGTGTAATGCTGGTATTTCTAGCCATGGGGAGACTCCTATACCAAATATTGGTATATCATGGCAAAGCACCCATAACAAGGCAAGGCAGGCCGACGCGACAAAGTCGCGCCGCTGCGAAGCTGGCCTCCCGCGGCCTCAAACCAAAAGCGCAGGAACGGCTAGCGCTGGTAGCGGAAGTTCTCAGGCCTGGAGCCACTATGAATAATGCATAACCAACGGCTGTTGCGGATGTATTAGCCTTCTCAACGGCACCGCCATTCATCCTTCCCCGCGCCTTTATCTGGCCAATGGCGTTCGTGAGCACAGCGTGCGGGCGATGGATTTGATCACGCCCATTGGCATGGGGCAGCGCGGGCTGATCGTGGCGCCGCCGGCGGGGCAGGGAAAACCACGCTGTTGAAGCATATCTGCCAGGCCGTGGCGGCGGCGTATCCCGAGATCAAGCTGTATGCCCTGCTGATCGATGAGCGCCCAGAGGAAGTGACCGATTTCAAGCGCAGCGTGACCGCCAAGGTGCACGCTTCGTCGTCTGACGAGAGCTACGCCCACTAT
The DNA here is from genome assembly GCF_056857635.1 of Vreelandella sp. L-15. Taxonomy (NCBI): domain Bacteria; kingdom Pseudomonadati; phylum Pseudomonadota; class Gammaproteobacteria; order Oceanospirillales; family Halomonadaceae; genus Vreelandella; species Vreelandella sp. L-15. The sequence continues at coordinate 4,054 of NZ_JBSXNN010000008.1, forward strand.
GCGCGCGTGGCCGACAACCTGCTGCAAACGGCGCGCAGGCAAGCTGGCGAGGGCCAGTAGCCTGCCCGGTGTGGCCACCAGAATGTCCACGCCTTCGATCAAACGCTCCTTTTGGGGCGCGGTATCCATACCGCCGTACGCGGCCATTGAGGTGAGCGGGGTATGCTTGGCGTATTGGACTACGCTGGCTTCCACCTGAACCGCCAGCTCGCGGGTGGGTACGAGGATCAGTGCACGGATGCGTTTACCGCGCAGCGGCTCTGCGGCTTTGCTGAATTTTTCCAGCAACGGCAGCACAAAGGCCGCGGTTTTGCCCGTGCCTCCATCCCAACCAGGTATAATCCTGTCATGACGCTAAACGCACACGCATGTAGGGCGTTTTGTCTCCATTCCGAATGAACAGAGTCGTGGTCGATGATTAACACCAAAATTTACAAGGCGGTGTACGAGCTTGCCGAAAAGCTGATGAAGGCGGCTGCCAAAGATGACCGCGCCACTTTTGAAGCGCTGTATGCCGAGCTTGAGGCGATCTGCACCGAGCACGAGAATACCGGGAAAGACCACCCAGAGCAGTGGGAAACCCTGGCCGACTTCACCGAAGAGCTAGAAGACGCGCTGCCGATCTACCAAAAGGCGCTGGACAAGGCGGTAGCGAAGCAGTCGAACGACCACATTGCCTCGATTGGTTTCTCCATGGCGGCACTGCAAGTGGAGCTGGGCGACACCCAGGCGGCGATTGAACGCTTGCAGCAGGCCCAGGCCAGTGCCCACACTATTGAAGATAACAAACTTAAAGCAGAAATTGATGAGCTGCTGGCAACATTAACTACCGGTTAGGAACCTGATTTTGACCAACAACGATATTTTTCGCCGTATCCGCTACACCTTTGATTTAAAAGACAACACCATCGTCAAGATCTTCGCCCTGGCGGACGTGAGCGTGACCCAGGAGCAGGTGACGGCGTGGCTGAAAAAAGACGAGGACGACGCCTTCGTGACCATGAAGAACAAAGAGCTGGCGTCGTTTTTGAACGGTTTCATCAGCTTCAAACGCGGCAAGCGTGAAGGCCCGCAGCCTGCGCCAGAATCGCAGCTGAACAACAATATGGTGTTCCAGAAACTGCGTATCGCGCTGAACATGAAGGCAGAGGATATTTTAGAAGTGTTCGAGCAAGTGGGCTTGCCGCTTAGCGCACATGAGCTTAGCGCGTTTTTCCGCAAGCCCAGCCATAAGAACTACCGTGAGTGCAAAGATCAGATGCTGCGCAATTTCCTGATGGGCATTCAGCTTCAGCTGCGCCCGAACGATAAAGGCTAAGCGAGGCCCTCGCGCTTCACACACACGAAGATCGCATTGCCTGAGACGTTATCCCAGGGCGTGATGGTCTGGTAATCATGCTCAAACACGTGCACCTCGAAGGTAGGCTCCAGCAGGGCGATGAGTTCGCTAAAACTGACGGCCACCATGGGGTGCTCGTCGTACCACACCTTCGTTGTCTCCGCCGTGGTCTTTTCGATGCTCAGCCGCAGCGACTGCCGCTCCCCTTGGCCGCTGTAGTGCCACCCGGAGCGGAAAGTGAACCTATCCTCCGCCTGCTGGACCGTGTGCTTGACGAACAGCGCGTTGTCGATCCGCTGCTTATCCACCGCGTTGAAGCAGAACACGCCGCCCTCGTTCAAGGCGCGGTGGGCACTGGCGATGCAGTCGCCGAGCTTGTCCAGGCCATCGCTGTAGTGGATGGAGTAGAGCAAGCAGGTGATGAGATCCAGCGGTTCGTCGACCTCAAAGCTGCTCATGTCTTGCAGTGAGAAGTGCGCCTCTGGGCAGCGTTGGGCGGCGATATCCAGCATCGGTTGGTTAATATCCAACCCGCTGCTGGTGTAGCCAGCATCCAGAAAATGACGCACGTGAGGGCCGGTGCCGCAGGCTAAGTCCAAATGGCGTTTGCCTTCATTACCAAAAATTTGGTGCAGGCGACGAATGGCGTGGCTTTGGGCCTGGTAGTCGATGTCGACGCACATCAAATCGTAGTAGCCAGACAGGTCGGTGTAGAGCGCGTTGACGGACATAGTGGCCTAATGGTGAGGGCTGACATAAATGAGGAGGCGCATAGTAAACGAGCGGTTGGAGTTTGAGAAGGCGTAGGAGTGGCTTGGCCAAGCGGCGATCAAGTTTGCACTCTTTCACAGTCTGGCTAGCGCTTTAGGGTTAATGTGATTAAAGAAATCGTGTGATGGTCCGATAACTACTAAAGTCGCACGACACATTCGATTGCCATACGAGGCTGCCATGCTAAAACCCTTTGCTCTCATTCTCTCTGCGTTGCTCCTGGCGATGACTTCTTATGTACAGGCGTCTACCACCGAGGCGGCGGAAGCGGCCGCGCTCGCTTGGCTGGAAGCGATTGATCAAGGTGAATATGAGCAGGCTTGGGAAAAGTCGTCGCCGCTGTTGAAGACGCCGCTTTCTCCCACCATGCTGCAGCGCGTGGTGACGCTGGCCCGCAACGATTTGGGCAGCGTCGAGTCGCGGCGGCGCATCCGCATGTCGCAGTACACCTCGATGCCTGGGGCGCCGCGCAACGACTACAAAGAGTTCGCTTTTAAAACCCAGTTCACGAATAACCAGCGCGTGGTCGAAGTCGTCACGCCACATCTGGAAGAGGGCACGTGGCGAGTGAGCGGCTACTACGTGCAGTAACGTGATTCGCGCCCATCAATAGCCGCCAACGTTGGCGGCTATTGTGTTTTCTACACGATCAGCCCCGCCAGTGCCTGCATCCCCAGGACTAGCAGAAGCACCACACTGCCCAGCGCTAGGCTGGTCTTCAGCGCATGGCGTTTCCACATGCTTTCCACTCGGTGCCCAAAACGGTGTACCAGCCATGCTAGTCCGTAGTAACGCAGCCCGCGGGCGATGAGGGCGGCCAGGGCGAACAGCGCGATGGGGTAGCCCGAGAGCCCGGCGGTAATCATCGCGACCTGAAACGGAATCGGCAAAATGCCAATGGCGAGAATGGCTGCAAAGCCGTACTGGTCAAAGAAGCCTTGAAACGCCTGATAGCTCTGCTCCATCCCCATAAATTCGATAAACCACGTGCCGACGGACTGGTACAACACCATGCCCACGCCGTAACCGACGATGGACGCCGCTAAACAGCCCAGCGTGGTAACGGCGGCAATAGCCCAGATGCGCTGCCGGTTCACTGCCATTAGCGGGATTAATACCAGTTCAATGGGAATCGGCAGAATAATGGTTTCTAAAAAGGAGAGGGTGGCGAGCAGCCACAACATATTTTTCGAGCCGTTAATACGCTCAAACCACTGCTTCGTACGCGTTGATGTAAAGGCCATAGGAGCGCTACAGGGAAGGGTTAATACGGCGGTAAACAGCGGTTAATAAGCTATACACGCCAAACGCAAATAGCCCAACAGCCACAAACGCGAGCAGCCACTGGCCCAAGGCTTGGCCTCTTAACGTGCTGAACACTTCGGTCGTGCCGCCCGCTTGGTTAGGGTTGAACTGGTAAGCCGCTAGGATAAAGAAGCTGCCAACCATAACAAATACCAAGCCACGCACCGCTAAACCAAAGCGGCATACTGGGTAAGCCCAGCGCTGCACTTTGGCAGGCATTGAGAAGTGGCGGTCGAATTTTGCTTTCCAGCCTTTAAGGGCATGGGCGATGCCCGCGCCAATCAGCGCAACGCCGACTGCCGCCACCAGCCAGCGCCCGAAGGGCTGCTGCATCAGCCAACTGGCCGCACTTTCAGAACCATCTCCTGAGCCGCTAGAGCCGCCGATATGAACCACAAGCTTGGCAGCAAAAAAGGCCAAGAACGTGTGCGTAACGGCGCTAACCAGCAAGCCCCCGCGAATCGCCAGCCCTTTAGTGCCGCTGCCGTGGTGATCAGTATCCTGAAGGGCTTGCAGCGTGCGCCATACGGCATAGCCCACTAACCCCAATGCAATAACGCCCAGCAGCACTTTGCCGAAGGGGGCGGTTAGTACGCTTTCAAGCGCGCCGCGGCTGCCTTCGGTTTGGCCGCCTTGGCCAAACGCCGCCAGTGCCGCTAATCCACCCACCAGCAGATATACCACGCCTCGCGATGCGTAGCCTAAGCGGGCGAGCAGTTTTACCGCATCCCGTTGGTTCGGGGGGGTACTGTCCATGATGTCCTCCTGACGTAAATGGCAATGGCGATCCTTCCGGCGGCCCATACTGTGGGTGTAGGGAGATAATGTCCAGCGTAGCGTTTATTGGGCATTTGGCGATAAAAGGGATGCAAACTGAGCAAGATTCGGGTGGGCCCTGGGGCCTTCGCTGGTTAAGCTTGAACTACTGTGAGCGTTATCCCTTAGCCTTACCCGTGAGATAGAAGCAATGAACGACTACGCCCGCATCGAAAAAGCCATGGCCTTTATGGTGGCCAACGCCACCCAGCAGCCCAGTTTAGACACGGTCGCGGCGCAGGTGCATTTGAGCGCGTTCCATTTTCAGCGGCTGTTTTGCCGCTATGCAGGCGTTAGCCCCAAGCGCTTTTTACAGGCGCTAACGCTGGAGCGGGGTAAACAGCTGATTGCCTCGGCGCAAAGCCTGGCCGATACCGCCCAGGCGCTGGGGCTAATCGGTGGCTCGCGGCTTTACGATCATTTTGTGACACTGGAAGCGGTCACGCCTGGCGAGTTTAAGCGCCAAGGGGAGGGCGTGGAGATTGCTTACGGCATTCATCCCACGCCGTTTGGCGAAGTGTTGGTGGCAGCGACGCCAAGGGGTATTTGCCGAATGGGGTTTCTGGCCGCCACGCCCGAGGCAGAGATGCTGGCTCAGCTCGCCGCTGAGTGGCCGCGCAGTACCGTGCGCCACCGGCCAGAGGCGACCCGCTATGCCGTCGATGCGCTGTTCGAGCCAGGGAAAACGGCTGCGCCGGGGGCGCTGTCGCTACACGTACGCGGCACCAATTTTCAGCTGAACGTTTGGCGGGCGCTGCTGATGATTCCGGACGGGCAGCTCGCCAGTTACTCCCATATTGCCCAGGCGCTGGGGGCGCCGAAATCATCGCGGGCGGTGGGTAATGCAGTGGGGGCTAACCCGGTGGCGTTGTGGATTCCCTGCCACCGGGTGATTCAGCAAAGCGGCGCGCTAGGCGGCTACCGTTGGGGGCTAGATGTGAAACGCAAAGTGCAGGCCTGGGAAGCTGCCCAGTACGCTGAACAGTTGGAAAGCGCCCACGGCTAGTGCCCAAACACCGACCAGCCGGTGCGTTGTACGAACATCTCCAGCGCCCGCGCCCCTAGCAGGCTGTTGCCATAGCGATCTAACCCTGGCGACCACACCGCTAGCGAGCCGCGCCCCGGCGCGATGGCTAAAATGCCGCCGCCCACGCCGCTTTTGCCCGGTAAGCCTACGCGAAAGGCGAACTCCCCCGAGGCGTCGTAGTGGCCGCACAGCATCATCAGCGAGTTGATCCGCCGTGCCCGCTGGGGCGACACGACGCGCAAATTGCTGGGCCGATTGACCCCATCGGAGGCCAGAAACAGCCCGGCGTGGGCCAACTGTTCGCTGCTCATGGCGATAGCGCACTGGTGAAAGTAGGTGCCGAGCACTTTATCGACATCGTGGCGCAGCCGCCCAAAGGCTTTCATGAAGTGGGCCAGCGAGGCGTTGCGGTCTTTGTGCTCCATTTCCGACGCGGCGACCTGATGATCAAAGCAGATGCTGTTGTCGTCTGCGATGTAGCGCACAAAGCTCAAAATTTCGGCCAGGGTCTCTTTGGGTTCGTGCCCCATCATGATGGCATCCACCACCGCAATGGCCCCGGCATTGATGAACGGGTTGCGCGGTTTGCCGCCCTCATGCTCTAGCTGAACGATGGAGTTGAACGGGTCGCCGGAAGGCTCGCGGCCTACTTTTGACCACAGCCCATCGCCCCATTTGCCCAGCGCAATGGTCAAGGTAAACACCTTGGAAATACTCTGAATCGAGAAGGGCGTGGTCGCGCAGCCCGCCGAAAAGCGCTCGCCCTCTACCGTGGCCAAGCTAATGGCGAACTGGCTGGGGTCAACGTGGGCTAGCTGAGGGATGTAATCAGCCATTTTGCCGCGCTCGGTTTCCTGGGCCAACTCGGCGGCAATATCGTTGAGTAACTCTTGCATCTCGGGCGTCGTCGTTTGGCAGCGGGAGCCGCTACCCTAGCGGAAAAAAGCTCAGCTGTCTGCCTGTTATCCGGCCCTTCCACGACGCACCTTGTGAAGCCTGAGGGCGCACGATTTAATCAAAATGCGCGTCAAACCTCGGCCTTTTAGGCCGAGGCAGGATAGCGCGAGGCGCGCAGCGCCTCTTAGTTGACATGCTAGATTTACCACGTTAATTTTTAGCCATGACGACCGTACACCGCGCCTATCGTTATCGGTTTTATCCCACGTCCGAGCAAGCTGACCAGCTTGCCCGGACGTTTGGCTGTGTGCGCTATGTCTACAACCACTTCCTGCGCCAGCGCACCGATGCCTGGTTCGAGCGTCAAGAGCGCATGGGCTACAACGCCACCGCCAAAGCGCTCACCACCCTCAAGAAACAGCCGGACACGGCGTTTCTGGCCGAGGTGTCCAATGTCTGCTTGCAACAGTCGCTCCGGCATCTCGACCGCGCCTTCTCAAACTTCTTCAAAGGTCAGGCGCGGTATCCCACCTTCAAGAAAAAACAGCGCAAACAGTCGGCCACGTACATGGCCAACGGTTTTCGCTGGCGCGACGGCAAGCTGTGGCTGGCTAAGCACAAGGACCCACTCGATATCCGCTGGAGCCGGTATTTTTCCGGCACACCAAGCAGTATCACGGTGAGCTGCGATACCGCTGGCCGTTACCACGTCAGCTTTTTGGTGGAAGAAGCGGTCACGCCGCTGCCCGTGACACCCAAAATGGTCGGTATCGACCTGGGACTGACGCATCGCGTCATCACCAGTGACGGCGACAAAATCCCCAACCCGCGTTTTCTCCATCGTACCGAGCGCAAACTCGCACGGGTGCAACGCAACCTGTCGCGCAAACAGAAAGGCTCGCAAAACCGCGCCAAGGCGCGGCATCGAGTGGCGAAGGTGCATGCCAAGCTGGCCGACCAACGCCGCGACGCCACCCATAAACTCTCCACGCAGCTTATTCACGAGAACCAAGTCATTGCTGCCGAGAGTTTGCCGGTCAAGAACCTGCTGAAAAACAGCTCACTGGCGAAAGCAATTAGCGACGTGGGCTGGTACCAGCTTACCCAACAACTGGCGTACAAGGCCGAGCGGTACGGGCGCGATTTCGTCCAGATCGACAAGTGGTATCCCAGCTCAAAACGCTGTTTTCACTGTGGCCATATCACCGAGAAGATGCCGCTCAATGTCCGCACTTGGGATTGCCCACACTGTGGCACCCAAGGCATCGACCGCGATGTGAACGCTGCCCGCAACATTTTGCAATCGGGCAAAGCCATTCTGGCGGGCGCTGACAAGCTCCGGCAGCATGAAAAGACGACTACCGTGGGGCTCACGGGAGGTTAAGCCTGTGGAGCTTGTGTAAGACCTGAGGTGCCATCACCAAGGGCAACGGGCTGTGAAGCAGGAACCCGGAAGGCAACAACCGGGAATCCCCTTCCTTTCCGCCGCAGGCGGCAGCTTCCTAAGAAGCTGAGGAAGGGGAGGAGGTCAA
>NZ_JBSXNN010000009.1:0-15559 GCF_056857635.1 Vreelandella sp. L-15
GGCTGGTGAGGGTGCGGCGACTGGCGCGGAACTTTATGTTGGGCATGGCACTGTCTGGGTGAATGGCGATAATGGCTATATTGCCATGCAGGTCAGTGGGTTAGAAGTGCTTCCGGGGGCCGGTCTCACGGATTCAGGATACTGGCAATTGATTGGCAATGTTAATGTTGACTCGCTCGATCTCAGCGAGCGCTCCGGAAGGGGGTTTGATCTTCGATATTACCAACTTTGTCACACCATGCCTCAGTGTTGTCAGTCCAATGCATTACTATTATATCAAAATAGATCGCCGTAAATTTTTATGGTGACGAGTGTGGTCTGTCAGCCGAGTGCTGACGATAAGCTAGACTACAAATAAGCGTCTCTAACCTGTTAAACCGTAGACCCCTATAGCTTTACTGGGCACGAGGTAGGTATCCGCACAGATCAAGAACTCGTCACTATTGAGCTGAGACTATCAGAGCTTGAACAAGAAAAGGCTGCTCTCCTTTCTCGAAAGCAAGAGCTGTATCGCTCTGCAAACCGACATGATTTACCGCTACTCACCCCTGGCCAGAAAGTTGAAGTATACCGAAAACTCTTTCGAGGCAGGCAGGATGTTTATGCGGTTCGCTGGCAGAGTTCCGGCGGTCGTTCCGGCTATGCTGTCGCTTGTGCGAACGAGTGGATGCCGGTCATCTGTCAGAAACCAAGGATCAAGTGCGGAGAATGTCGACACAAAAATTTCAAACCCCTCGATTTTGATGCAGTTTATGACCACCTGTCTGGCAAACATGTGACCGGCCTTTACCCTTTACTGCCGGATAGCTCTTGTTACTTGCTGGCGGCGGATTTTGATAAGGGGGACTGGAAAGCGAATGTTCGTGCACTAGCCCAGGCCTGTCGTGGTGAAGGCGTACCCTATCTTATGGAGGTTTCTCGGTCCGGTGCGGGTGCCCATCTATGGGTTTTCTTTTCAGAAGCTGTTCAAGCTTCGTCAGCGAGGAGGTTGGGATTCAAATTGTTGGATAAGGCCATGGAGCTTCATCCAGGCTTATCCTTCGACTCCTATGACCGGCTATTTCCCAACCAAGACACCATGCCTGATGGTGGGTTTGGCAATCTGATTGCCCTGCCGCTTCAACACGAGGCGCGAAGTCGCGGATGCACCGTCTTCGTCGATGACAACTTTGCGCCATACCCGGATCAATGGGCACTGCTCAGTCAGCAACAGACACTTGCATCAGCTCAACTTGAAGAGCTGATCGGCAATGAGGCTAATTCCGGTGTGACTGTAGATACTGTGTTGCCGTGGGAGTCAACGTTACCGGTTGATACAGGGAAGCTTTCTGGATGTCCTGAAAGCATCACGCTCATCCTGACCAGTCACATTTATATAAAGTTATCAGGCATTCCAGGAACATTGGCGACACGAATAAAGCGAATGGCCAGCTTTGCTAATCCTGTATTTTTCAAAACACAGTCGCTTCGTTTCTCGACGCATGGCATCCCTCGCTACATATCATGCGCCCATATTGAGCAAGGTTATCTTTCTATTCCCAGAGGCTGCTTGGATGAGCTTCAAGATCTGCTGCTGGAACAGGGAATCACGGTGGACATTGATGACCGTAGAATATCAGGCCAGTTTTTACCTGGAGTCAGCCTAAAAGCAACGCTGCGTGGCGACCAGGACAAGGCGGTGCAGGCACTTGTCCAACACGATACCGGAATACTTCATGCACCGACCGCTTTCGGTAAAACCGTAACGGCTATTGGCGTGATAACCAGGCGGCAAGTCAGCACACTGATCCTCACGCACAGTCGTCAGCTACTTGATCAATGGAAGGAGCGACTCGACACCTTCCTTGAGGGTGCGCCCATCGGTGTAATTGGCGGCGGTAAAAAGAAACCTACTGGGCAGGTCGACGTTGCCACTTACCAAAGCTTGATCAATAAGAAAGACAATACGGTCTCGAAGCAGGTCAAGGAGTACGGGCAAGTCATCATCGATGAATGCCATCATATCTCAGCGCCACGTTACGAGATGTTGCTTAATGAGGTCAGCGCTCGATACGTCATCGGTTTGACAGCAACGCCTGATCGACAGGATGGCCACCAAAAAATCATGGTGATGGTTGCAGGGCCCATTCGTCACAAAGCCCAGGCGCAACACAGTAACCGATTTATCCAACGCGTCATTGTTCGAAAGCATCACGAAACGCCACCCACCCACATCTGCCAGCCTAGTGAGCGGCCCCATATCACATCGGTTTACCATTGGCTTGCCCAGAGCAGCGCCCGAAATCAGGCCATTGTTCAGGATGTTGCAAGCTGTGTGCACAACCAAGCAAATTGCCTTGTGCTGACGGAACGACGAGAACATGCCGAGACCTTGGCGACACTGCTGGATGCTGAATCCATATCGTCAGTTATCTTACGTGGTGGGATGCGCGTCAAAGAGCGCCAGTTGGCAGAAAAAGAGTTGCATAGGGTTCAAGTCATCGTTGCAACTGGGAAATACATTGGAGAAGGCTTTGACTTGCCTCGACTGGACACCCTGTTTTTAGCCCTGCCCATCGCCTGGAAAGGAACGCTGTCACAGTACGCTGGCAGGATCCACCGAGCGGTTGAGGGCAAACAGGAAGTCACTGTTTATGACTACCTTGATACTGGACTACCCATGCTTGAACGCATGTTCCGAAAACGTGAGAAAGGCTACAAAGCGATGGGGTATCAGTTTGTCTCTTCGGGGCAAACCAGATTGCTTTAGCCTTTGAGAGGCAGTCAGTCGTTAAAAGCTTATCAAGTGAACTGAGGCCAAGAATTTCTTCACTTGTCTAGCTGAACCCAGTTTATCTGGTCACTCTCAGGCGGCTACTTCCTTCTCGTCTTCAATCTCCAGTTCGAGATGGAAGTTAGCTGGCCCCGTCAGGTTGACCAAAGCATCGAGACTGAACTTATTAATCTGGCCGTTCAGCAAGTCGTTGAGGCGGGGTTGGGTGATTCCCAGACGATGTGCAGCCTCTTTCTGAGTAATATCCCACTCCCTTACACGGCCAGCAATCCTCGCCATGAGCTCGGAGCGCAGCCGCATGTTCAGCGCCTCTTCAGGAGTGTCCTCGATGGCGTCCCACACACTGTCGTAATACTCGATGGCCATTTTCTAACCTCGCTTGGTGGTTGGGCTCAGGGCAGCTCCTTGTATCGCTGCTTGCCCAAGTCGATGTCTTTTTTGGCGGTCTGCTGGGTTTTCTTCTGGAAGCAGTGGAGCACAAATACCGCGTCGCCCCGGTTGGCCACGTAGAAGACCCGAAAGGCGCCGTTGTGTTCCCGAATGCGGATTTCCATGACACCAGGGCCAACGCTTGGCATTGGGCGGAAATCGTCCGGCTGGCCTCCAGCCTGAATCTTGTCTATCTGAAACCCCGCTTCTCGCTTGGCGTCCAGAGAGAAGTCGCGCAGCCGATCCTTCGAGTCTCCAACGAATGCAACAGGTTTCTTGCGCGCCACGCTGGCTCCTTAACTGCCATAAATTTATATCAGTTCAGATATAATAAACTCATCAATCGAATGCTTCAAGCTGCTTCCACTGTAGCCGTATCACCAATAAGATGCCGTTGACTATTCGCACTTGGGTTGGCGGTCTCAATGACCAAATGCAATATCTGACCCTCCGGTATGGTTTTGCCACGACTCATTGCTATTGCGACCTCTCTACTGAAGACCGAGCCGCCATCATGCAGATGCGGGTTCACTACTAAATCCGAACCATCGCCCGACAATTGGAACATCCGCCCAGCGCCATCTCACGGGAACTGGCATACCAAACAATCCGTTCTGACAAAACCTATGATGCCAGTCTCGCCGGTTTCAGAGTCCGGCTAACCCGCTGCCGACCTCAGCAGCAGCCTAACGGTCATTTATGCTGTAAATTTTACATTTTATTTTGTGACACTCTTTAGCGTGCTAGATTGACCTTAAATTACCTAGACAGCATTTCAAAAACCGACGGAAACCCTTATATAGCAGGCTATTTAGACAAATAACAACAAATAAAGCAGCGCTAAGAAAATCAAATCAATCCGGCTCATAACCGTCCCCGCTACCAAACATAGAAAAAGCCGATTCTTTAGGGGATCGGCTTTTTTGTGTGCGCTCTTCCGGCTCAGCGCTTTATTTCCCTTCACTTCCTTGAATCCCTGCCAGCCTGCCTGCATATCAGGGCTTAGACCTTTTCATAAGATACTGAGTTTACCCATGTCAATTATCGATCCCCGTACCGGCAATCCACTCACCGCCGAGCCTGCTCCGAATACCCATACACCAACGGATAGTGAACGCCCCACAGTCACGCGCGAAGAAGTCATCATTGAGCTCAACGCCGGCAATATCCAACAGGTGCTGGAAGCTTCCATGCAGGTGCCGGTACTGCTGGATTGCTGGGCGCCCTGGTGCGAGCCGTGTAAAAACCTGATGCCGGTGCTTGAGAAGCTGGCCGTTGAGTATGGCGGCGCGTTTCTGCTAGCCACGCTGGATGTTGAGGCCAACCCAGAGATTGCGGGCCAGCTTGGTGTGCGCTCGGTACCGGATGTGAAGCTGGTGAGCCAGGGTGGCTTGGTGGATAGCTTCCAGGGCGCGCTACCCGAGAAAGAGGTGCGCGAGTGGCTCAACCGCTACTTCCCTGCCCCCGGCGACGCACCGCCCAGCCCCGAAGAGCAGGCGGAAGAAGCCTTGAGCGCTGGCGATGCCGCAGGCGCGCGGGAGATTTACCAAACGCTGATTGGCCAATACCCGGAACATTACGCCTACCAAATTGGCCTTGCCAAAGCGCTGGTGGCGGAAGGGCGTGGTGACGAAGCCCGTAGCGTGCTGGATAACCTGCCGCCAGAGGAGCGCGATGCAGCACCCGCTCGTGGCGTTCGCGCCAGCATCGAGTTCAGCGAACAGGCTCTCTCAACAGAAGAGATCGCCGCGCTGGGTGATCGCACTGACAGCGAAGCGCAGTACCAGCGGGCGCTACGCCAAGTGGCCGATGGCCAGTACGACGCAGGCCTGGAAGCTCTGCTGGCGCTGATGAAGCAGGACCGCGCCTATAACGACGACGCGGCCCGCAAAACGCTGCTACAGGTCTTTGACGCGCTGGGAGCCGACCACCCTCTAACGGTCACCTACCGCCGCAAGCTGTTCGCCCTGCTCTATTGATAGCGCCTGACGAAGACAACGTTACGCTTTGAACAGCGTATCCATCCGCGATAACGCCGCTTCCAATTGGGAAGCGGTGGTTCCAAAGTTAAGCCGTACAAACCCTGGGCAGCCAAAAGCCGCGCCGTCTGACAGCGCCACACCCGCCTGCTCCAACAGCGCTTGTGCGGGAGATGCCCCCAGGCCCGTTTCACGCATATCTAGCCACGCCAAATAAGTCGATTCTGGCGCGCTCAGCGACACCCCAGACCACGTTGCCACACGTGCTTCCAACGCAGCTCGATGGCTGCGTAGAACGTCCAGCAGTGCTTGTCGCCAAGGCTCGCCCTCTCGATACGCTGCCTCGGCGGCCACCAAGCCCAGCACGTTACCATCCGGTAAAAAACCTTTTGTGGCCGCGGCAAAGTGCTTTCGTAGCGTGGCGTCGGGAATGACCGCGCAGGCGCTGGTTAACCCGGCCACGTTGAATGTTTTTGAGGGCGCCCATAGAGTAATCGTGCGTTTGGCAAGCTTAGGGAACAGCGCCGCCAGAGGGCGATGGCGTGCTCCTTCATCCAGCAGCAAATCACAGTGCAGCTCATCGGAGACTACCCAGAAATCATGGCGCTCGACCAAGGCGGCTAACTGCTCAAGCTCGCTCAGCATCCATACGCGCCCGGTCGGGTTATGAGGGTGGCACCAGAGCAGTAGTCGGGTTTGCGGGGTAATGGCCGCTTCCAGCGCTGCGATATCCAGCTGCCAAGGCTCGCCAGGGGCGGCTGGCTCCGCTAACATCGCCTGTTGCGCTAGCCGCCCAGTGCGTTCAGCCACGGCCAGGAAGGGCGGGTAAATAGGTGCAATGGTCAGCACGCCCTCCCCTGGCTGGGTCAATGCCATGGCAGCAAAGTGCAGCGCGGGCACTACACCAGGTAGCCACTGCTGCCATTCGGGCTCAATGGTCCACGCATAGTGGTGAGCGCTCCACTGGCAAAGGGCCGCGGTGAGCGTGGCGGGCACTTCGCCATAGCCGTAAACGCCGTGGGCCACCCGCCGTTGGAGCGCGTCGATTACCGCAGGCGGCGAATGAAAGTCCATATCGGCGACCCATAGCGGCAGCACATCCTGCGCATAGCGGTGCCATTTCTGCGAGGCGTAATTTCCTTCGGGAGCGCGTCGCTCGACGGGCGTGGCAAAATCGAACGCCATAACAAATCTCACTTATTTCCACGGGAGTAAACACTGAGCATGCCGCAAGATGACTTTTATACCAAGATGCGCGCTGGCCTATCGGCGCTGTTGCGGCAGTGGCGCTCGCTGGGGCAGGCAGATGCCGACCAGCTGGCACTCATCCTGGCAGAAACCGCTAGGGTCGCTAAACTAGGCACCCCCGATGCTACGCCAAGTGGCGCCACGCTAGAGCAGTGGAGCCAAGACCAGCAGGGCGAGATACCGCTGTGGGCGCCACGCACGGCGGTGTTTCTGCTCAACCAGATGCCCGCTCGGCCCACCCCGCAAAGCGATGAAGAAGCCTGCGCCTGGGCGTACTGCTGGCTGCGTAACCGCTCGTTTGATTCGCTGGATGCAGCCCGCGCCGCCCTGCCTGCCCACTTAGCCGAACCGCTGGACGAGGCTCTGGCAGCTGCCTGGAGCGACCAACAGGGGCTGAGGCTGGTATAGCTTAGCGCCGTTTGCGCCCCGGTGATTTCGGTTTAAAGCCCGCAGGCTTGGTGGCAAGCCAATCGACAAAAGCGCGAATATCGGCATCGTTCATCAACGCTTCCAAACTAGCCAAGCGGTCGGCCAGTTCGCGCTCGCTGTAGAGACGGAGAATGTGCTTATGGCAGGGATGACACAGCCACACAATGGCCGTTAGCCGCTCTTCACGGCTATGGCGCTTTTGATAACGCGGCTTGTTATGCAGCGTCCTTGGAATGAGATGGTGCTTGGTGAGCGGCGATGCACGCTGGCACAGTTCGCAGCCACTGGGTTTAGGCGGCGGAGAGAGCACGTGGGTGCCGGAATCCGGTGAAAGGGGCACGGTAAACAGCCTCGCACGCTAGCAACGTCTTAACGGTTAATAACACCTAATGTGCTAAAAATCAGCGACATAATAATAGCAACCACATAATAAACGTAAGGAAAACGCCGCATGGTAGAAGTACCACTCACTTGGCAGTTAGCAAAGCTGGGGCTCTCCGTCAGCATGGTTTTGGGCTTAAGCGCTATCGCTGTCCGTGCAAGCCCACGCATTGCAGGGCTACTCTCAGGTTATCCTTTAGGCACCGCACTAGCGCTGTTTTTTATCGGTTTAGAGATCTCGCCCACCTTCGCTACCCAGAGCGCCGTGCATACGCTGGCCGGGTTTACCGCGACAATGGCATTGGGGGCAGGTTATGTGGTCACAGGCCGCCAGCCTGGCATCAAGGGCGTTATTAGCGGTGTGCTGGGAGGCTTTGCCGCGTGGCTGGTCATGAGTACCCTGCTCGCGCAGTTCAGCTTCACCCGCTTCAGCGGCACGCTGGTGACGCTTTGTGCCATTGGCGTCTTCAGTTGGCTGTTCCGCTCCATTCCCGATGTGAAGAGTACCGCGAGCAGCGCCTTTTCTTGGCCCGCGCTAGCGGCACGCGCGGGGCTTGCCACTGTTATTATTTTTGCTATCACCCGTATCGCCCACTGGCTCCCCCCAGAGTGGGCAGGCACGCTGGCTGCATTTCCCGTCACCATGCTGCCATTTTTGCTGATCCTGCACGTGGGGCATGGGTATGCCCCCGTCGCCACAGTCATTAAGCATTATCCCATGGGCCTTGGCTCGCTGCTGAGCTATACCCTATGCGTTTCGTACACTTACAGCACGCTGGGGCTTTTCTGGGGAACGCTGGCAGGATTTCTCGCCGCGACCCTATGGCTGCTTGGCTGGATGCAGTTCACTGCTTGGCAACAGCGCCGTAACGCTTGACCAAGCGCTCGCTTGGGTTAATTCTGGGAGGGTTCTTACCTCCCTCGTTCCCTCTAATAATAAGGATAGCGCTATGTTCACTCGCACCATTGAGCCCGCTTTTTACGATACGGATGCCCTCGGCCATATTAATAACACGCGGCTCCCCGCTTGGTTTGAGCTGGCACGCAACGACCTGTTCAAACTGTTTACGCCCGACCTGAACCCTAAACAGTGGCGATTAATCATGGCGCGCATGGAAGTGGATTACCGCGCTGAACTGTTTTACGGCCATGACATCGAAATCCGTACCTATCTAACCCGTTTGGGCAACAGCTCGTTTACCGTCACCCAGGAAGCGCGGCAGCATGGTACGCTGACCAACTTAGGGCATACGGTAATGGTGCAGTACGACCATCAGGAGAAGCGCGCCGTTCCTATTGAGGGTGAGCTGCGCGAGGCGCTGACAGCACATTTGGATACCGCGCCCGCCTCCGCTTAATTCCCCCTGCCATGTATGGTGGGGCCTTCCAGGAGTCACCATGGCTATTCGCTATAATCTCTGGATTGATCCTGACAACACGGCGCAGCATCGCGCCGTGGAAGCCGACCTTGAACGCTACTTCATGGAGCGCTTCGCTGATTACCCGCATATCCGCTTGTTCGGCGCAGACCCCTACGATTATGATGCCCCATTCAATCGACTTTACGACGTGCTAATGGCCCGCGCAGCTGAGTATTGCGAGGAGAAATGGCGCTATGTCGCTTCTCCAGAGCAGCTTAACCGCTGCTTTTTCCGTGCCGTTGGCCGCTCAAATAAATTTGTTCAAGACGACCGAAAGTGAGAGTTCTACGCAATGGTAATTCGTACCGACCAAGCACCCGACGAGCGCCAGCTGGCGATTATTACCCAACAGCTCGGGCGAGCGCCTCGCGGTATCGAAGCCGTTGCAGCCACGGATACACAGGGCACCCCTTTAGTGCTGCGCATGTCGCCGATTGTGGATGGCAAGCCTTTCCCCACGCTTTACTGGCTCTGCTCCGACCTGCTTAAAATCGAGATTTCGCGCATTGAAGCCGTCGGCGTGATCAAGTCGCTAGAACAGCGTCTGCAGGACGAACCTGACTTCTTAGCCGCTTACCAACAGAGCCATCGCGATTACGTTGATGCCCGCTGGCGCTTTATGAGCGAGGCTCAGCGCGAAGAAGTGGCACGCCTGGGCTACACCGATGTTCTCACCGAACGCGGTGTAGGCGGCATCAGCAACTGGCAGCAGGTGCGCTGCCTACATACTCAATACGCCCATCATCTGTGCGGTAACAATGTGATTGGACAGTGGATGGACGAACACTACGACGTACAGCGCTGCCTAGGCTAGATGTCCTGCAATGCCTCCCACTGATTCACCCTTAACTCCTCTGCGATAAGGACGCCCCGACTATGTCACGCATCTGTGTTTACCTCGGCTCAAGAGAGGGCAACAGCCCAGCATTCCGCCAAGCCGCCCATACGCTTGGCACGGCTCTTGGGCAACGCGGGCACACCTTGGTATACGGCGGCGCACGCGTCGGGCTGATGGGGGAACTGGCCAATGCGGCACTAAACGCGGGCGGCAGCGTCATCGGCGTTATGCCCGACCATCTCGTTGAGCGTGAACAGGCTCATTTCGGCTTAACCGAGCTGATTCGCGTGCCTAATATGCATGAACGTAAAGCCACCATGGCGGCGAACGCTGACGCCTTTATCGCCTTGCCCGGTGGCATTGGCACGTTTGAGGAGTTGTTTGAGATCTGGACCTGGGGCTATTTGGGGCTACACGACAAGCCGATGGGCCTGCTAGATACTGATGGATTTTACGCCCCACTGCTGGCGTTTTTAGACAGCACGGTCAGCCACGGTTTTCTGGCGCAAGCTACACGAGATATGCTGCTCGATGCACCGATGCCCAGCCAGCTATTAGACGCTTTAGAAGCAGAACTAAGCTGAGTACGAGCAGAGTAGAATGGAAATTTATACTTTGGTAGTCAGCGTGCGCGTACGCTGATAGGTGAGCTGGAGCAAGCGAGCATCTTCCCCAGCACGGTGGCGGTGGATGCCACGCTCAGCCACTACCGCCTCTTTGGTATCGCTCCACAGCGCCTGTTGCTCTTCGCTGAGCAGGATGCGTAGCGCTTCCAGACGAAAGCGTGGCAGCATGCCAGCATGGTGGAACAGTAACGACAGCCAGGTATTATCGTAGCCCCAACTATCGCTATAAGCCTTACCTAGCTCCCGCAGTTCATCATTAAGCCACTGGGCAACTTGGCGCACCGGGTAGCCCTCTTTCATCAGCCGATCACGAGAAATACCGTGCAGTAGCTCGGCTTTTGGATCCCAATGGGTCCACTCATCTAATGGCTGAATAAGAAACGCGCAGCAGCTACCGTCAGCACGCGCAATGCCAACTTCAATCGGGTAGCTGCCGCGCCCGAATCCGGACGCTTCAATATCTAGCACTGTGGGTAGCGTCTCGGACACTGACTTCCTCTTTTACGTATCGCAACCTGACTGACGATTTAGGCGGCGGCCATCTCCACTGCTGGCTGTTGCTCTGCCATGCGCTGCCAGTAATCGGCCTGCTCGTGATCTACCGCCAAGCCTAGCTCACCGATTCGGTAAGCACGCGCCAGGCGCTCAGCCGCTAAGTAGTGCCCCGCCTGTGCCGCACGGGCATACCAGGTGACCGCATAATCCTCACGACGGGGGTACTGTACACAGCCGTGCTCGTGAATTTGCGCAACCTGATACTGCGACTTTACATCGCCCGCCTGGGCGGCTTCTAGCACATAGCGCGCACCACGAGCTTTATCTTGTGGAGATAAACTGCGATGGAACAGCATATGCCCGTAAATAGACTGCGCATCTGGGTGCCCCGCTTCTGCACACCGTTTAAACAGTCGCATGGTAAGGCGCTGCGTGCGCGGTGAGCGCGGTAGTAACCAACGAGTATGGAACAACTGTTCGGCCAGTCGAAACTCTAACCGTGTAAACAATGATGATGCCTGCGGCATGGCCAACCACCCTGCCTATCTGTTGAGACCTTCGGCTAACCATCTCACCTTCCGCGACGGCTAACCATACGATAAACCGGCGCTTGGCCGGTCGATGGGCTGGCAAGCATACGCCTGCCTTCGCCATGACTCAACCCTATTGATTTGCTGCTTTTGTAGACCCTCGCTAACATGCCTCCCACAGGCTGGTATCGGCGATATGGATCGCCACCTTTCCAGACACATTTTCGCCTTAGCGAGGAGACAATCATGCAAACGCGCCCACTGGGTAGAACCGGAATTGAGGTCAGCCGACTCTGTCTAGGCACCATGACCTTTGGTGAGCAAAACAGCGAAACTGAGGCTCATGAACAGCTCGACCGCGCGGTGGCGTTCGGTATTAACTTTATCGACACGGCGGAGATGTATCCAGTTCCCCCAAAAGCAGAGACACAAGGGTTAACAGAGATTTATATCGGTAGTTGGCTAAAAGCACGAGGCGCTCGCGACGATGTCATCATCGCTACCAAAGCGGCAGGCCCAGGTTTGGAGCATATCCGCGGCGGCCCCAAAATGAGCCGGGACCACCTTCATCAAGCCATTGATACCAGCCTTGAGCGTCTGCAAACGGATTACGTCGATCTGTATCAGTTGCACTGGCCTGATCGTAACACCAACTTTTTCGGCAAACTTGGCTACACCCACGCTGAGCAGGAAGACGCCACTCCGTTGGAAGAGACGCTCTCCGCACTTAAAGAGCTGGTCGATGCAGGTAAAATTCGCGCTGTAGGGCTCTCAAATGATACCCCTTGGGGCGTCATGCGGATGTTACAGCTCTCTGATCAACTAGGACTGCCTCGTGTTGCCTCCATCCAAAACCCCTACAATCTGCTGAACCGTTCATTTGAAGTGGGCTTAGCAGAAGTTGCACATCGTGAAGATGTGGGCCTGCTGGCTTACTCACCGCTGGGGTTCGGCGTGCTGTCAGGCAAGTATCTTAATGGTGCCCAGCCGCCAAAAGGCCGTTTGACTCTCTATGAGCGCTTTAAACGCTATACCTCGCCCGAGGCAGAGGCCGCTACGCAGGCTTACGTCAACCTAGCCAAAGAGCACGGGCTCGATCCAGCGCAGATGGCACTGGCGTTTATTAACTCGCGCAGCTTTCTTACCAGCAATATTATTGGTGCTACCACCATGGATCAGTTGGAAAGCAACTTGGCCAGCGAGAGCTTGAAGCTGGATGAGGAAGTGTTAACCGCCATCGACGACATCCATCGTCGTATGCCCAATCCTTGCCCTTAACGGCTCCTATCGTGCCGATAGCCTCGGCCACCGCCGAGGCTTGGTATAATCTTTCGACTTACTCTTTTTTCGTTACTCATTTCGGGTAGCGACTCTCTTTTGCCACGGCATAAGGAGCACGCCATGCTGAGCGTTATTTCCCCCGCCAAAACGCTGGACTTTGAAACACCCTCCACCACTCAGAACGTCACCCAACCGGACTTCCTCGACTATAGCCAGCCGTTGATCGACATCTTGCGCGACTACTCACCACAGCAGCTAAGCGATCTCATGGGGATTAGCGATAAGCTGGCCGGACTGAATGCGGCTCGCTTTGCTGATTGGCAGCCCCCTTTTTCTCTCGACAACGCGAAACCCGCCGTGCAGGCTTTTCAGGGGGACGTGTACACCGGCCTTAAAGCCGACACCTTTAGCGAAGCGGATAACCAGTTCGCCCAGCAGCATTTACGTATTTTATCGGGCCTGTATGGCTTACTACGGCCTCTGGATCTCATCCAGGCCTACCGGCTGGAGATGGGCACCAAACTGCCTAATGACGCAGGTAAGGACCTCTACGCTTACTGGAAGCCGACGCTCACGCATGCACTGAACAGCGCCATCGCTGAGAGCGGCTCGAAAGTGCTGGTGAACTTAGCCTCCAACGAGTACTTCAAAGCCGTAGATGTAAAAAAGCTGGATGCTCAAGTAATAACGCCAGTCTTTAAGGATGAAAAGAACGGCACCTTCAAAATCATCAGTTTCTACGCCAAAAAAGCCCGGGGTTTGATGAGCGCTTGGATCATTCAGCAGCAGATTAATAGCCCGGAGGCGCTCCAGGGCTTCGACGTGGCAGGATACCGCTTTGATACAGCAGCTTCAGAAGGCAATACGCTAGTGTTCACTCGCCGTGAAACGGACCGTTAAGATCAATAGAACGTCACTGTTTGAGCTGCTCGCGGCTTCAGAAAGTGTCGATGGATCTCTTTGAAGGTGGCTGTGTCGCAACGGTAAAGCCACTCATAGGCCACCATATCGGCGGAGACCGCCGTCGCGCCATTTGCACAGGCACGCTCTCTTGCAAGGCGCGCCTCTTCTGGGCGGCGGCTGGCGGCCGCCTCACTGAGCCAGAACACTTTATATCCCGCTTCTAATAGGCCAAGCGCGCTCTGCAGCACACAAATGTGCGCTTCGGTTCCGCATATCACCACTTGTTTGCGGCCAAGGGCTGCCAGCGCCT
This sequence comes from Vreelandella sp. L-15, assembly GCF_056857635.1. Taxonomy (NCBI): domain Bacteria; kingdom Pseudomonadati; phylum Pseudomonadota; class Gammaproteobacteria; order Oceanospirillales; family Halomonadaceae; genus Vreelandella; species Vreelandella sp. L-15. Next base: position 13,644 of record NZ_JBSXNN010000009.1, read on the forward strand.
GTGTAAACGCAGGCTCCTCGGTCACACTAAAGTGTAGCTTTTGCCACGTCTGGTACGCCCCTAAACAACTCAATAGTCGGGCATCGGTTCCGCCCAGACGCTCGGGATACTGTTCGGTAAGCCATACCGGTACCTGCAAATGGTTGGCAATGCCTGCCAGCCAAGCCGCCTCTTGGATAGCGTTGTTACCTCCTTCTATCACCGGTAGCAATCCAGCCTGAAAATCGACCATGAGCAATACACTTTGAGTCTGATCTAAACGCACTTTTTGCTCCTACTTTTGTCTTTATAGTGAATCCCACCATAACCCACGCGGTGCGTTACACGGTAAACTGGCGATTGACTATTTTCTATGCGCTTCATTCAGAGGCGTTGGGCATTACCTGCATCCTTATTGGAGAATCAACATGTTAAGGCAATTCTTTGTCATGCTACTGGTGAGCGTCATGGGCTTTAGCGCCGCAATTGAGCACGCTGAAGCACGCCGTTTAGGCGGCGGTAGCAGTATGGGCAGCGTCTCGCGCTCCGCTGACCGCCCGGCCAGTACACCCGCACAGCAACAGGCTCAGGGCACTCAGCAACAGGGAGCAGGTGCTGCCACCGCTCGCCGTGGTGGTATGGGCGGTATGATGGGTGGATTACTGGCAGGCGGCCTGCTAGCGGCGCTTTTCTTTGGAGGCGCGTTCGATGAACTGCGCATAATGGATCTCCTGCTGATGGCTGGCATCGCAGCGCTTGCCATCTTCGCTTTCCGGGCCTTTATTCGGCAGCGACGTCCTGCACCTGCCAACGCTGCTGGCTATCAGCGTGAACGCCAGGAGACACAGCACACACCTGCCAGTAACTTCACAGCAGCGCCTGGCAGCCTTGCAAGCGGTTTGCAGAGCACGCCGGACTGGTTTGATAAAGAGCGTTTTCTCGGCGGTGCAAAAGAGCATTTTATGACGCTTCAGCGCGCTTGGGATAATAACGATTTCAGCCAAATTCAAGAGTACGTTACGCCAGAGCTTTACAACCTGCTGCGTCAAGAGCGTGCCGAGCAGCCTGCCAATAACCGTACAGAGGTAGTGCGTCTGTTTGCGGAGCTTGGCGATATTAATGAGTACGACGGCCACGCCGAAGCCACCGTCATTTTCCACGGCATTTTGGAAGAGAATGGTGAGCAAACTGAGTTTAACGAAACGTGGCATTTGACCCGTGCCATGCGCGATCAAGCACCTTGGTATTTGCAAGGTATTGAGCAAAACCCAGGCGCATAAACCTAGCTACATAGGTTAATAAGCCCTAAAACACAAAACAGCCGCTTCTTAGCGGCTGTTTTTGTATCGATATAATTTCAAGCTACTCGATAGCTCATGATAAGCGACAGGCTCGCTTAGTCCTCGGCGAACTCTTCAATATTCTCACCCATCTCTTCTAGGCTATCGCCAGCGTCTTCCATGCTCTCATCGATATTCTCACCAGCTTCTTCCGCTGGGCCTTGATTATCACAAGCGGCCAAACCGCCCATCATCATGGCCATTAGTAATGCGAGTGCAAGCTTCTTCATTAGTGGGGTACTCATATCGCCTCTCCTCCTGAGATGGTGCTTCAATAATAGGTACCCACTCATACTAGTTGCTCACCACGCCTACCGCCACCACAGCCTAGTAACTCCTTGTTATTTAATTTCTTAAAACGATCGTTTCAAGGAAGCTTTGTGCATATCGCTGTATACATTAGAGAAAGCAAAAAGCCCCGTGCACGCTGTTGTGCTCGGGGCTTGGGTCATGGCACGCTTATCGAGCGCGCAACAGCGAGTAGGGTGAGGCGTCTCCGCCTCATCCCTCTCACAGAACCGTACATACGGACCACGTATACGGCTCATGCCATTAACTTACCCCGAATTCGGGGACAGTGATGCCGGTTCTGACCCT
>NZ_JBSXNN010000010.1:0-18513 GCF_056857635.1 Vreelandella sp. L-15
GACACCCTTGCTGTTCAGCTAACGGTTCCCGCTATCAGGGTCCGTAGGGGACTTTCACCCCCAAGTCATCCTGTGAGGCACCACCCTCAGGAATAGCGCCAGTCAAGGCGCTGCGCGCCATGCCTGGCGCACAACAAAAAAGCCCACCGCCGTTAAGCGGTGGGCTCTATTCACGGCTGCAGAAATTAGGCAGCGGTGTTTTTCAGTGTCGCCATATCGATCACGAAGCGGTAGCGCACGTCGCCTTTTTCCATGCGCTCAAAACCTTCGTTAATCTTGTTGATACCGAGCATTTCAATATCGCAGGTGATGTTCTGTTCGGCGCACAGCTTGAGCAGCTCTTCAGTTTCAGCAATACCGCCGATCAAAGAACCCGCCACTACGCGACGCTTAAACACGAGATTGAACGCTTCGATGGCCGGTTCGATAGGCTCCAGCAGCCCGACCAGGATGTGCGTGCCATCGTACTTCAGCGATGTCAGGTAGGGGTTCAAGTCATGCTGAACCGGAACGGTGTCGAGCATGAAATCGAAGGTTTCAGCAACGGCATCCATCTGCGCTTGGTCGCTTGATACCACTACATGATCAGCACCGTTACGCTTGGCTTCTTCTACCTTGGCTTCAGAACGGGTAAACACGGTCACTTCGGCACCCAGCGCTTTGGCCAGTTTGACGCCCATGTGACCTAAGCCGCCCATACCAATAATGCCCACTTTATGGCCTTTACCCACGCCGTGGTGCTTCAGCGGCGAGTAGGTGGTGATACCGGCACACAGGATCGGCGCGGCAGATGCCAGGTCGATACCATCGGGCATTTGCAGGACAAAGTGCTCGCTGACCACGATAGAATCAGAATAGCCGCCCTGGGTTAGGGTGCCGTCTTGGCGGTCCGGGCTGCCGTAGGTCATGGTGAAACCTTCCAGGCAGTACTGTTCTACGCCATCTTTGCAGGCGGAGCAGGTGCGGCAAGAGTCGACCATGCAGCCAACACCGACTAAATCACCGGCTTTAAAACGGCTCACGTCGCTGCCCACGGCAGTGACACGGCCAACAATTTCGTGGCCCGGCACAACAGGGTACTGGCTCATGCCCCAGTCGTTGCGAGCAAAGTGCAGGTCGCTGTGGCATACGCCGCAGTAAAGGATTTCAATGGCAACATCGTCAGGGCGCGGCTCACGACGATCAAAGGTAAACGGCGCGAGCGGCTTATCAGCGGAAAACGCGGCGTAAGATTTTGCTTGGCTCATGAAAACTCCTTTTTAATGCATCCCGCAGGTGCGGAAAGGTGTTTCTATTATTGGCTGCTTAGCGGGAGATAGCGATGAACGAAGCTACGTTTTTTTTGCTTATTTCTCTATTCATGTGCAATAAAATAACAAAAATAGTCAGAAAAACGTCATAATTCTCGTAACCGATAAGAATCATCTCGCGTAAGGAGAATCCAGTGGCCAGTACCGCGCATGTCGGCAATGCCCTTGCCGACCTGATTATCCCGCTCGTGAAGGGCGATGGCCCAAGCGCTTCTCGCTTGGAACGTGTCAGCCTACTCTGCCTGGGCAGACACCAAGTGCGTACGCCGCTAATGTACGAGCCAAGCCTCATCATCATCGCCCAAGGGCGCAAAGTGGGTTACCTGGGCGACCGCGAGATTCACTACAACCCGGGGCACTATCTGGTGCAAACACTGCCGCTGCCCTTTGAGTGTGAAACCCACGGCTCGCCAGAGGCACCGCTTCTCGGCGTTTCCGTCAAGTTCGACCCCGCGCTGCTTAGCGAGATGGTCACCGCCATGGGGGATATACACCAGCCGCAAACGTCACCCATGCCGATGGCCTCGGTGGCGATGAATGACGGCATGCAAGCAGCCGTCCTGCGCTTGGCACGCACGCTGCATGACGACGTAGAGTGCAGCACAATGGGGGATGCAAGGATACGTGATGTGGTGTTTGAAGCGCTGAAAGGCGAGCAAGGCCCTGCCCTGAGGGCGCTCGTGAAAGGCCACGGCAACTACTCACGCATTGTGCAGGTGCTCTCTCAACTGCACACCCACTTTGCGGAAGACTTCTCTGTGGAACAGTTGGCGCAGCAGGCCAATATGAGCGTCTCGACTTTTCACCAGCATTTTAAGCAGATTACCCGTGCCTCTCCTGCCCAGTACCTAAAACGGCTGCGCTTAATTAAAGCGCAGCAGCTGCTGTTGCAGGATAGCCACAATGTGAACCAAGCGGCGCTGGCGGTTGGCTACCGCAGCGTGCCGCAGTTCAGCCGGGACTATAAGCGCTACTTTGGCGAGTCGCCGCTGCAGCATCGCCGCCAGGAGCAGGCGCTGCGCGCCTGATGGCTCCTGGCGAGCCAAGCTTATTTAGCGAAGATCTGACTCTTATCTTGGAAGGCTTTGAACTCTAGTGCATTACCGCAAGGGTCGAGCAGGAACATGGTGGCCTGCTCGCCCACTTCGCCTTTAAAGCGGATGTAAGGCTCAATGATAAAGTCGGTATCGCGCTCTTTTAGACGCGCGGCCAGGGCTTCCCACTCATCCCACTCAAGAATTACCCCGAAGTGCGGTACCGGCACGTTGTGACCATCCACCGGGTTGGTGTGGGCGCTCTCTTGGCCCGGCGTTTTGGGGTGCTCATGAATCACCAGCTGATGGCCGAAGAAGTTGAAGTCTACCCAATGGTCGCTGGAGCGGCCCTCTTCCAGACCAAACACATCATTGTAAAAAGTACGCGCCAAGGCAACGTCGTACACCGGAATCGCTAAGTGGAAAGGGGAAAGGCTCATGGAAATCTCCTGGTGTGTTGCTGTTGTTAGGGAATGTCGCTGGGAATGTCGTTGGAAATGTATTTGTGAATGGCTAGCGCGTTGCGCTACCACCGTGTCACTATCCTAAAAGGCGTGATGCAAAAATAAAATCAATTGTTTTTTTGATCTATTCATAACTTTTATTGATTAATTTAAAGACCCATCGACCATGATTCGCGAACTTAAAACGCTCATCGCCGTGGCTCAGCACGGCACCTTTGCCGCCGCAGGCCAGCGCATTGGCCTAACGCAAGCCGCCGTCAGCGCACAGATGAAGCGTTTGGAAGCGGAGCTGGGTGTGGCCCTGTTTGAACGCAGCGGCCGTGCGGCAGTACTTACCCAGCGCGGGCAAGAGACGCTGCAGCAGGCGCAGGCACTGCTAGCGTTGTACGGCACCTTGGGGGCGTCATCCGCCGGGCAGGAGGTCGCTACTCGCGTCACCTTAGGGGCGATTGCTTCCATTCAGCGCTCGCTTTTGCCAAACGTATTGGCGCGCTTTCACCGCCAGTTTTCCGAGTGCCGCACCCGGGTAGTGCCGGGGCTTTCGCTTGCGCTAATGAATCAGGTAGATGCGGGGGAGCTGGATATGGCGGTGATCATTCGGCCGCCTTTTTCGCTGCACAGCGACCTACGCTGGCAGCCCCTTGCCCATGAGCCGTTTCGGTTACTGGTGCCCCGGCAAATGGCCAGTGATGATTGGCGAGAGCTACTCTCCAGCCAGCCGTTTGTGCGCTATGACCGCGCATCGTTTGGCGGCCGTCAGGTTGATCGATTTTTAAGAGATAACCACTGCCAAGTGCGGGACGTGTGTGAGGTAGACGAACTAGAAGCGATCGTGCAGCTGGTGACCAACGGCGTGGGGGTGGCGCTGGTGCCGCAGCCAAGCGCCATCCGGCGCTGGCCTGCCGGAGTGCGCGCCATCGATTTGAAAGAGCACACCTTCCATCGCGATATCGGCATCGTTCACCGCGCCAGCGGCCAGCTAAGTGAACCGGCTCTGGCACTGGCCGCCCTGCTGACGCAAGTAGCTACCGCTACACACTAAAACGCCAGCCCGGTGGCTGGCGTTGGAAAGCACATCACACGCATGGCTTACGCCTCGGTGGTGCTCTCTTCTTCCGTGGTGCTGGACGCTTCTTTAGGCTGTTCATTGGCCTCTGCTTCGTCTTGAACATCGCTCTGCTCAACGCTATCGGCAGGCAGATTCATAGGCTCATCCAACTGTAGCGTTTCTGCCGTGTAGGCACGCACGTCGTTCAGCAGCTCAGCCTGTTCGGAGGTGGGGTAGAACCGTTCTTTGTAGGCACGCTTTGTCATGCTGTATAAACATCAGGGTAGTGAGGCGAAATCAATCCGGCACCGCTACGCGGTGCGCGCTTGTATCCCCGCCCAACTGGGCGATGCTTTACGCGCTGCTTGGTAAAAAAATTCGACTAAAGTCTAACAAAGAACCACGATGACGGGAACATAAAAGAAATCTTAAATGAGAATGAAAGGAATTAACGCATGAAACCAGAAGATTTGGAGACCTTGGTGACGCGAAAGATGCCCTTTGGCAAATATGAAGGCTGGATTATTGCTGATTTGCCGGGCCCCTACCTGAACTGGTTTGCCCGGGAAGGTTTTCCCAACGGGGAGATTGGTCAACTGCTGCAACTGATGCATGAAATTGACCATAACGGTTTAAGCGACCTGTTAACACCGCTGCGCCAGCGCTAACGAAAGCGAATCACGCGCCCACTAGCGGGCACGCAGCGCCTGCTCGCGCTCTTCAGCATAGCGGGCGCTATGCTGCGCTGGGGCACTTGGAAACCGGCCTAGTGCAACGGCTTTTTCAAAAAAGCCGCTGGCCGGTAAATCCTCTCCTCGACGGCTGATAACCAGCGCGGCGATCATTGGCCGCCCGGCGGCTACATCCTCTTCCATTAACTGTTCAAGCGCTTGGGCCACCCGTGCAATGGTACGCGGTGGCGTCAGCCCTAGGGTGTTGGCTACCTGCTGATAGGTCATGGGCAGCGCGCTGGCCGGGGCCTGGGTTAACAGTGCGCGTATGGGAGCCGCTAAGGGCGAAGTGGCATGAGAATGGCTCATCAGGGTTACTCTTACGTTCGGGTATCAGGCCAGAAAATAGCCACGCTACCATATCGCTGGCTATGCGGTGGCCAATGTCTGTTATTTCAAACGGTGCTCACAAAAACGCAAGGGGGAAACATGGCCGATAAACTCCACCAGCAACGCCATAAAAGCCGCTGGCCCAAGGTGCTGACGTGGTTCAGTGTGCTGGCGCTAGTGGCAGCGCGCCCAGCAGGCCCCGGTGATTCATGACATCACCACCGACACCCAAACCCGCCAGCATTTATTGCGCTGCGCGAGCGGTTGGAGTAACCGCAACATACCGACACTAGTGAACGTGTTTTTTATGCAGCGCGCGCTCACTCAAAGTGATATCACGCAACGTGCTTTCACGGGAAAGAATTTTCTGCGCATCCAGCTCGCCGATGGGCACTGTCACGCTTGGCGGTATATCACCGCTGAGCTGAAGGGCTTGGTAGCGCAATGCGCATACGCGCAAAAACGACGTGAAATTTCCCAAGTCGTGCCCGGCATCAATCGACTCATGGTAAAGCCGGGTGATCATTTGTGCGGTGTTCATACCATCGCGCTGGGCGATTTCTTCTAGCAGCCGCCAGAAGTAGTTCTCCATTCGCACGCTGGTCACCATCCCGTCGATGCGCAGCGAGTGCGTAGCGCTTCGCCACAGCTCTGGGTCAGCATCAATAAACAGTTTGCACATAACGCCCCCTTGCACTTACTTGCGCCCATTGTATGAGCTCAGCATAGCGGTTGATGTAATGCGCGCCCAACAAGCGGGCGCGCTCCTTCGCTTTACTTGTTCAATAGCGCCATAAACTGCGCCAGCCAAGCTGGATGGGCGGGCCATGCAGGGGCAGTCACAAGATTGCCATCGGTAACGGCATCGGTGACTTCCAAGTTGGCGAACTGCCCGCCAGCGAGCTCGACTTCCGGCTGGCATGCGGGATAAGCCGAGCACTGTTTGCCCTCCAGCACCTTGGCAGCGGCCAGCAGCTGGGCGCCATGGCAGATGGCAGCGACCGGTTTTTGGGTATCAAAGAAGTGCCTCACCATGGCGAGCACTTCTTGATTGAGCCGCAGATACTCAGGTGCCCTGCCACCGGGCACGACCAGGGCGTCGTAATCGGCCGGGTTGATGCTGGCGAAATCTGCATTTAGCGCAAACCGGTGCCCGGGTTTCTCGCTGTAGGTCTGGTCGCCTTCGAAATCGTGGATCGCAGTGGCAACCGTATCCCCCGAGGCTTTACCGGGGCATACCGCATCGACTTGGTGCCCCACCGCCATCAGCGCCTGAAAGGGCACCATGGTTTCGTAATCTTCTGTGAAATCACCGGTAATCATTAAAATACGTTTGCTGCTCATCTCCGTTCTCCTTGTGATTGTGTCGAGGTGGAGCACACGCAATGGGCGTGTTTATTGAGACTAGCAAGCGCTGTGCTCAGTCGGGTAGTACGCCCTTACTACACCTAGCAATGATTTCACTCAGCACAAAAAAAGCCCGTTGAGAACCAGCGGGCTTATGACCACTTAGCGCTAAAACAACTAGCGCTACAACAGCGCGTCGATAGGCCGCTGGCCATGATATAGCGCGACAGCCCGTGCTGGTTGGCAATGTCCGCCGCACGAATCGCTCCAAATAGATCGATCATCAGCGTTTTATCTGGCCCGGTAAGGGGCCAGAACCGGCGGTAAAGACGACTTGATCACAGCCCTCAAAGGCGTGCTCAAACTCACCTTCAAGATCGCCCACCACGGTTTGAATACCCCGCTCCTGGAACCAAGCGGCCTGCTCCTCACTGCGAATCATGGCTTTAATAGGCGTGCCAGACTGCTTAGCTAGCTCGCAAAACTGTTTACCGATTTGACCATTGGCACCAATCACTAGGGTTGTCATATTGCCTCTTTGTCAGTCGCATTTCTCTTATCAGTGTAGGCAATACGTCTAAAGTTCAACCGCTTACTAAAAACAGCGAACACCTTCCGGTGTTCGCTGCTAGCTATCGGTAAAGGTTCAAGCTTTCGATCAGGTCAGGCGGGCGGTATCCTGCTTCGCAGGCAGCGCAGCCTGATGCTGTCCACGGCTGTGACTCACGTGGAAGCGGCTGACCAGCGTGTGCATATCGCCTGCGCGATCGTCCAAGGTCTGGCTAGCGGTAGAGGCTTCTTGTACCAAGCGCGCATTCTGATGCGTGACCTGATCCAACTGTGAGATCGCTTGGTTAATCTGCTCGATACCCGCCGACTGCTCTTTGGTCGCTCCGGCAATTTCCGTCACGTAGCGAGTCACTTCGGATAGGCTGTCGATGATCTCCTGCAAGTGGTGGCTGGAGGCATTTACCAGTTGTTCGCCTTCACTCACTTTTTTCACGCTGTCATCTACTAGGTGGCGAATTTGCGCCGCCTCTTCCGCACTGCGCCCTGCTAGTTTACGTACCTCCTGGGCAACCACCGCGAAACCACGCCCCTGCTCTCCTGCCCGGGCGGCTTCTACCGAAGCGTTCAATGCCAGAAGGTTCGTTTGGAAGGCGATATCATCAATGGCTTTGATAATAGAGGTAATCTTTTCGCTCGCCTGCCGGATATCGCTCATGGCAGCAGTGGTGCGCTTGGCAACATCGCCCGCTGAACGCGCTCGCTCATCCACACTACCGCTGACACCTTTAGCTTGGTCGGCGTAGTCAGCGGTCTGTTTTACCGTGGCGGTTATCTGTTCCAGGCTAGAGGCCGTTTCAGCCAGCGATGCCGCCTGCTGATCGGTCCGCTGGGAAAGGTTTTCATTACCGGCGGCAATCTGACGGCTGCTCGCGGCAATGGCTTCGGCGCTTTCACGAATTCTCGCCACCATGCCTTCAAAGGTATCCATCATTCGGTTAAATGCCTGGGCCGCTTGCCCGACCTCATCATTACGCTCTAGGGCTAAGCGCATGGATAAGTCGGCATTTTCACCGGCAGCGCCGCTGATGTTCTCCATCTGACGCCGCATGGCCACTAGTGGGCCTAGCACACGCACGAGGGTCCGCCAGCCGAAGATGGCCAGTACGACGATCACGCCCAAGGTAACCAACACCAGCAGCGTACGGCCCGCATTCGCCAACGTCTCGGCCTCTTCACTGGCGCTCCCCGCCTGGGCGACGGTGTAGGCTTCGATATCGCCTAGCGCTGAGCGCATCTCACGTGTTGCCGCCGCCACGTTCGCCAACGCCGCTTGCACTTGAGCACCCAGATCCAGTTGCTGCTGGCGCAGCGCGTAGACCGAATCGGCATCTTCCACCATCAACCCGTTCAGCTCGACGATAACCTCATCGAGTTCGCCAATGAGCACGCGCTGCTCGACGGTCGTGCTGGGGGCCTCGGCAATGGCCGCCAAAGACTGTCGTGCCAGCGCCACCTGTTGGGAAATTTCGTTGCTACGCAGATTGACCAACGCATCGATGCTATCCACCTGCATCATTTGTCGCCCCAGATCGGACAGCATGGCAACGGCCATACGGGCGTTGCCGCTCAGACGACCGATATCGACACGAGCAGAGAACATGCTATCCAACAGTTGAGTCGGCAGCGTGGTGGTGCCCTCTTCCCGCCATGCTTCCATGAGTTCGCGCTGCCGACGCTCTTCGCGCACCTGAGCCAGAGCGGTACGTCCGGCGATGTCTTCGGCACTGCGCATGACGTTAGTGATGGCCGCTTGCATTTGAGCAATCTGCTCGGCCATTTGGGCCTGCATGCTCAGCGCATCGCGCCGCACGTTTTCCAACGCCTCGTCGCCAGCCATTAGCTCTTGGTACTGGCTATCCAGTGCAGAGAGCTGCGTTGCGGCATTGGTCTGCTCGATACGCGCAAGCCCCGTGCGGGCTTGGCTATAGCGTGCTGCCAACTCGCTGCGCGGAGTGACTTCTTCCAACGCTTGGAGATTACCAGCGGCGAGTAGATCGGCATGTCGCTGGCCAAAGGCACCCATGGTCAATACCATGCTGCGGCTCGCATCTTGCAGCGGTAGCACCTCATCGGCCACGAAGTGCTGGACGTTGATCAGCCGCTGGTTGGTCATCCACCCAGTGCCGGCCAACACGATGCTGCCCAGCACGGCGGCAACAAAGAGGCTAATGAGCATCGCGCGGATACTTATGGTTTTTTTCATCAGGGGTATTCGCTGTGTCAGAGATTGCAAACGGAATAGAGAGCCACGGCTAGCGGGCTAGGCTGTTCCAATCCACCGGCTCGAACTGGCCATTTCGGATAATGGTAGGCCAGACGGCATCGCTGGCTTGATGGTCGTTCGGGCCCAATGTGAGCGGTTCGCCAACGCCGATATCGATACTGCCCAGGCTCAAAAGGCCGTTGACCACCGCTTCTCGATCAGGGTTATTACCCGCCGCCTTGAGGCCTTCGGCAAACAGCTTGGCGGCTAGGTAGCCTTCCAGGGAAATAAAGTCGGGGGTGGCATCGGGGGCGTACTCTGCCAACGCCTGACGATACTCTTCTACCGCAGGAAGGTCAGCATCTAGCGGTGGCACCACCTGCGTCACAATAACGCCCTCTGCTCGTCGTGAACCCAACTCCTCTAACAGCGCCTGGCTACCTACAAACGAGACGTTAAGAAAAAGTGTATCAGGTAGGTCTTGACGAGCTTCACGGATAAAATCTGCTGCCGGCCCGAAAGTGCCAACAATGATGACCGCGCGTGGTGTGACTGGCGCTTGGAGAATAGTCGCCAAGCCCTGATGGATATTCCGGGTCCCACGGGTAAAGCGGCCATGAACCAAGTTAGCCGTATTGGAGAAGCCCCGCGCTTGCATAGCACTTATCGCGCCGTTATAGCCCGCATCCCCAAAACTATCGTTTTGGGTAAAAAAGGCAATTTCCTCCGGTTGAATACCTGCGCTAAGCAGCCCATCCACCATGGCGGCGGTCTCTTGTACGTAGCTTGCCCGATAGTTGATCACATAGCGGTCCGGTGGCGAACGGCGCAGAATACCTGCCCCTGTGAATGCACCAAACAGCAGTGTTTTCCCTTGGTTATAAATAGGAATGGTGACCGCTGCGGTGGGCGTACCCACATTGCCAACGGCGGCCAGTAGGTTCTCATCACTTACCAGATCACGGGTATGCTTGGCAGCCTGCAGCGGCGCATATTGATCATCATAGGCTTTTAAAGCCAATTGATTGCCGTTGACGCCACCTTCAGCGTTTATCTTGGCAAAGTAGGTATCAATTCCCTGCTGCATACCGATGCCTAACGGGGCAGCCCCCCCGCTTAAAGGGGCAACGATGCCCACCGTTAGTTCTGCCTGCGCCAGTGGCGCTGCTAACAGCCCAACTACCAATAGCCATGTTTTTGTACGCCGCATTAATTCTCCCCCTACGTAGTGATGCTTTCTACTGTTATCGGCGGAAGAATATACGACTTAAACCTAGCTAGCCTTAAACAGAATGTAATAAAACGTGTCGTCGGTTACGCAGGCCGCTCAATAGCAAAGCGGTCGGTAATGCGCACATAGTCGCTGCCCGCCAAGCGGCCAATCGGTTGGAGTGCCTCCATATTAACGTGGCGGCCATCCCATAATTCATCGTCGATGTATATCGCCACGATTTGTACCAACACAAGGCTACCGGCCAACGGTCGATCACCAAAGCGAATCACATCCACCAGTTTGCAACCAAACGCGACGGGGGCTGCGGCAATACGGGGCACCCGGATGCCTTGCATGGTGGCCTTTTCAAGCCCTGCCAGGGTGAACTCGTCTTCCTCTCTGGGCAGGCTGGCGCTGGTGGTATTGAGCGCTTCAATCAATCCTTCGGTACCCACGTGCACAACACACTCTTCGAGGTCGTCTAAGTTGCGAAGCGTGTCTTTGGGCTGCGCGCTACCATCCAGCAGGGGTGAAAAAGCCAGGATGGGCGGGTCGATGCTGGCTACGTTAAAAAACGAGAACGGCGCTAAATTGGCGTTGCCACGCTTGTCTTGTGTTGCCACCCAGGCAATAGGCCGGGGACAGACGCTACCTGACAGCAGCCGGTAGAGGGTTCCAGCACTCAGCGGAGATTGTTCTAGCAGGGCTTCCATGGGCGCTCCTTATCACATAACGAGAGAGTTCTCCTTAATAGGCAGCCGCAGCCTAACCACTGTCAAGTATGTTAGCCTTTATAGACTCACTGGGATACCAAGGAACTGAATGCTCACTATTTCCAATAGCGTCAGCGTGGCGGACTGGGAAATTGATATTAGCCAAATTCGCGCCCAGGGCGCTGGCGGCCAAAATGTCAATAAAGTTGCCTCAGCGGTGCATTTGCGTTTCGATATTCAGCGTTCAACGCTGCCGCCGGTTTATAAAGAGCGCCTGATGGCACTCTCCGACCAGCGCATCAGCAAAGAGGGCGTGGTGATTATTAAAGCCCAGAGCTACCGCACCTTGGAGTTGAATAAAGAGGATGCCTTGAACCGCCTGCAGGCGCTGATCAAGAGCGTAGCCAAACAGCCTAAAACGCGCCGCCCTACAAAACCCACGAAGGGCTCACAGCGTCGCCGGGTAGACCATAAAACCCGCAAAGGAAAAATTAAGTCACTGCGTGGTAAAGTGCCGGTGGGCTAGGGGTTATCCCGCCCAAAATCTTCTTCCATGCCTAACACAGTGACCCAAATGCCCACGTCTCCTCGTCCGCTATCGCCCTGCATTCATGTCTGCCAAATAGAGCCTAGCACTCAGATGTGCCAGGGCTGCGGGCGCACGTTGGATGAAATCGCCTGCTGGGGAAGTATGACCGAGGCCGAGAAGGCCCCGGTGTGGGAACGCATTGAACAAGCAGGCTATGTTGAGCAGCAAAACGCGGCAAGAGATGCCACCACAGGCTGAACGGCTGTTTCGCTTAACGCTCTTCGTCGTGGCGATCGCTCAAGATATGGTGAAGCTCACCACAGGCCACCATCGGGTCATCGCAGTTGATGACAATATTAGACTCCGCCAGCACGTAGCTGCATCCGGTAATGGTGTTTTCTACTACTTGGTAAGCGCCTTCTTGATGCGTACCGGTAAAGGTACCGATGAAGCCTGTCTCCCGCAGCGATATCGTTTCTAACTTGTCGCCCAGCTTTAACCGCCCTTCGTAATTCATCAATGCCAGCCGTGCCGACGTACCGGTGCCCGTCGTGCTGCGACAAATCACGCCAGGGTGAACATACGTCGTGGAGCGAGAGCGGATATAGCCTTCCGCCACCGACTCTTCCGGCCCCATAAAGTGCAAAAACGGCAGCGGGCCCACATCTCCCAAGGTGTAGTGGGAGAAGCCTCGCTGCGCCTGAATCGCCTCAACGATTTTATGGGCGCAGGCGGCAAGTGCCTGCTCTTCATCTCGCACCAGCTTGAACCCCAGCGCCTCGGCATCTACTAGGGCGTAAAAGCCACCGCTATAAGCGACCGAGTAGGTCACATCACCGATCCCTGGTACTTGGATGGTATCCCGATAGGTATCGATATAGCTGGGCAGACCTTCACACGTGACCGATTCCACCACGCCGTTATGCACGCGGGCTTCAATTTGCACCAAACCCGCCGGGGCTTCCAGCTTGAAGCGCTGAATCCCCTCCTGCTTGGGCACGATACCGGTCTCGAGCACGGCCGTCGCCGTACACAGCGTGTTCGAGCCCGAGTAAATTGGGTAACCCATCACTTCCATGATGATGTACCCGGCAACGGCTTCTGGGTCGGTGGCGGGCACCAATAGATCCACCGACATTTCGGGAATGCCGTAGGGTTCTTCTAGTAGCAAACGGCGCAACCCATCAGCGTCGTCACGCAGATACTCCATCTGCTGGCGAACCGTGGCACCGGGCAACGTATCAATACCGCCAGTGACGATGCGGCTCACATCGCCCCCGGCATGTGTGTCCAACAATTGAATCGTATGAAGGTTTTTCACTCACCCGGCTCCTAGGCAGTGGTAATGGCAAACGGTGCACCGTGGGTGTCCCACTGAGCATCGGGGACAATAACGATTTTCCCCAGGTAGTTGCTGCCCCGGTTCACAAAGTAGCGCTCGGCCTGATGTAATTCCGAGAGTTTGAACGCGCCGTGCAGCACCGGCTTCAACTCACCGCTACGAATCCAGGCGACTAGTTGCTCTGCCTCCTCGCGAGTGCCGTGGGAAACACCGAAAATCTGCACCTGATACAGGTAGACTCGGGTCCACATAATCTCGCTAAGGTTGCCGCCGCTAGCACCGGCAATGGAAAGCCGAGGATACGTAGCGCGGCTATGCATATCGCCAATCATGGTGTCGATAAACAGGTCGGTCATCTCGCCGCCAACGAGATCCATCACGGCATCTATGGCTTGCCCCTTGGTTTCTGCCAACACACGCTCGACAAACGTCGGTAAGTCACCACGATCAATCACCGCTTCTGCGCCGAGCGCGCGCAGCGCTTCGGCTTTATCGAGCTGACTGACGGCGTAGGGAATCGCGCCGACGATACGACAGAGCTGAATCAATGCCGTGCCGACCCCTCCGCTGGCACCACTGACGAGAACGCGCTCTCCCGCCTGAACGTTGGCGGCAGTCATCATGTGGTAGGCCGTTTGATAGGAGCACATGCCCATAGCGGCCAGCTCAGCATCATGCAGTTCAGGGTTAGCGACGTGGTGGAACTGGTCGGCAGGCACCGCAATGTAGTCAGCATAGCCGCCATCAGCACCGTGGCCGTAGTAGTCCGGCGTGAGGTTAATATCACGACGCTCATCGGCGTAGATGTTGAAATCCAGTAGGCCACGCTCGCCAATGCGCTGGGCGTCGACGCCCTCCCCCACGGCGACGATCCGCCCAGCCACGTCGGCCCCCTGTATGCGGGGGAACGTCAGCGTCGGGGAGCCGCCCATGGCAAACGAGGTGACGTCCTCTTTCCCTTTGGTGGGGTATAGCCCTTCGCGTGCTTTGCGGTCGGTGTTGTTTTTCGCTGTGGCCGTGACCTGCACCAGCACCTGCCCCGGGCCTGGCTGTGGCGTAGGTACATCTTGGCGGTACTGCAGCACGTCCACATCACCGTGGCCGGTTAAGAGCATCGCTGACATCGTGGCAGGTATCGCCGCGTTGTTATCCGTATGGGCCATGGGGGGCTCCTTATTCAGTGCATATGCCGCGACAATAACAAACGCCGGGCGAGGTTCAAGGGACTAGCCGAAGACCGGCACACCGATGATCACCGGGTGTAGATAGAAGGCAAACAGGGCATACGCCACTACGCCAATCGCCACCGTGGCCAGCGTAGCCGCCAGCGAAGTTGATTGCGGTGCAGCGGGCTGCTGACGGCTACGCTGTTTAGCGGCTTTAAACGCCAAAATAGCCCAGACAAGAAACGCTGCAAAAAAGAGGATATCGCTCAGTCGGCCATTCACTAGCAGGTGGGCAAACGCCCAGATTTTGACGGCCAGCATCATCGGGTGGCCTAGCTTGGCTTTGATCGCGTTACCCGGCACATACGCTGCCACCAACATAATAAACGCGGGCAGCATCAGCAGCGCCACTGCATGGCGTAAGCCCATCGGCGGAAACCATAGATTGATAGGGTCGAGGCGCGTTTGACCGTAGCCATATATGGCGATGGCAAGGCCAATGAGGGCCACCACGGAGTAAGCCAGCTTCCACGTGCTTTGGCCACGGTTAGCGATCTGCTGCTGTCGCCAGGATTCCGCAAAGATACGTACCGAGTGCCCGCCTAAAAAGATCAGCAGGCCTAAGATCATGAGGGTCATGGTGGTCACTCTCCGGTGAGTTGCAAGTCGTTGGTCGAGTGGGAGCATGCCACACTCCTTGGCAAACCACATGGCGCGGCGTCAACTTTTCGCCAATAGTGATGGAGAGCAAAACCCGTCAAGCTAGACGACTGACTGTACCTCTGCCCTCGCCAAGGATCGGTATGCTTCACTTCCCCTCGACGTACCATCGCCGTCTCACCTGGACCTATTTTGGGCTGTTCATTGCCATTGGCATGACCGGCGGCCTGCTTGGCCCGGCCCTGCCACACCTGGCCGAGGTCAGCGGTGCCTCCATGAGCCAGATCGCCGTGCTGTTTACCGCACGCGCCGTGGGCAACATGAGCGGCGCGATGGTCACCGGGCTGCTCATGGACCGCTTCAACGGCCACCACGTGCTGGTGATGATGGGCATGCTGGCGGTAGCTGGGCTAGCCTTGGCGCCGCTTAGCCCGCTCCTGGTGCTGTTAACGCTGCTGTTTATGCTGTTGGGCTTTGCGGAAGTATCGCTAAACGCGGGGGGAAATACGCTACTGCTATGGCTACACCGCGATGCGGCAGGCCCAAACGTGAGCGCGCTACACTTCTGCTTTAGCTTCGGCAACATGCTTACGCCGCTGATTATGATTGCCGCACTCTCACTTACCGGGCAATTTCATCTCACGTTTTGGATTGTTGCATTAAGCGTGGCTGCCATGCTGTGGCCACTTTCGCGCTTTGCCAGCCCGACTATGCCAACGGTAGACCCTGACCCAGCCACTTTGGCAGCGCTCAAACATCGTGACCCACTGCTGCTGGGGCTATTTATGCTGCTGTTTTCCATTTATGTGAGCATTGAAATTACGTTTGCTGGCTGGGTGACGGCGTATGGCGCGCTGTCAGGGCTGACTACCGAGCAGGCGGCACTGCTGGCCACTCTATTCTGGCTAGCGCTATCTGCTGGCCGTTTGCTGGCCATTCCTCTGCTGCGTGTTTGTTCACCCTGGCAGGTGTTAGCCAGTTGTTTGGCGCTGGGCTTGGGTGCCTCGGCCGGCCTGCATTTTAACTGGCTGCCTCTAAGCCTCGGAGCACTGCTGTTTGGGCTTTCGGCCTCTGCTTTTTTCCCGACACTCTTTGCGCTATGCAATCAGGCCATTGTGATGCGGGGCCGCACCACCGGCGCTATTTTTACCGCAGCGGGTAGCGGTGCGCTGATTATTCCGTCTTTAACAGGCCCGCTGCTGGATATCGCTGGGGCCCGGGCTTTTCCTATGTTACTGGCCGCTCTGTGGCTCTTGATTGCGCTGGGGCTTTGCATGCTGGCATTTCGTTTACACCAACTCACCACCCGGCAAGGGCTTTAGAACCAGTCTTTGCGTTTAAACAGCCAGATTAAAATACCGCCAATACCCAACATGGCCCCCCATACAAAGAAGTAGCCGTATTGATAGCTAAGCTCAGGCATATATTCGAAGTTCATTCCGTAAATACCGGCAATGAACGTCAGCGGAACAAAAATAGCGGTAATCACCGTCAAGACACGCATCGTGATATTTAGCTGGTGAGAAGAAATAGAGATATAGCCATCCACCAAGTCACCGCAAATATCGTAGTACATTTGTGTCAGCGTATAGAGGCGCTCAAAGCGCTCCTCTACATCGGTAATCGCGTGCAGGGTTTCACTCTCACCTCTAGGTAAGTGGGCGTAGTCATACGCCGTTAGCTCTTGAGTAATACCTTTGTGATAGCTAAAGATGCGCCGCATTTTCACCAGCCGCGAGCGGTAAGTCGTAATTTTACGCATCAGAACATCGTTGCCGTTTTCGAGCAGCTCATCCTCAAGATCACTAAGTTCCATCTCAAACTCCAGCAGGCTATCAATATAAAATCCTGCTGAGGTATACATCACTTTTAATGCCACATGCTCTGGGGAAAGCGCCAGCAACGCCTTACCCTGCTCATTTAACAGCCGCTCAATACTCAAGGCTTCTCCGGGGTGAAGCGTTATCAAAAAACGTTCGCCGATAAAGAAACAGACCTGCTGGGGCACAAAATTAAGCTGGGCATCGAATGATGAAATACCGCGATAAATAATCAGCGTATGGTTCTCAAACTCTTCAATTTTCGGCGGGTGTCGCTCTTTATGGGCATCTTGAATGGCCAAGGGATGGCAGTCAAAACGCTCTAGCACATCACGCTCCTGCGCTTCGCTTTCGCCTTTCATATCAACCCACAAATGGGCAGTGGGCATTGTTTTCCAGTCGTCGATTAGGCGTACATCCCCCTCACGCACATCGCCTTCTGGGGTGGTTAATATGCAACGAATCATTTTCTTCCCTGGGTTCGTTAAGTCTTGGGCGTTATATCTGCCGGGCGCGCTAACTCTATACGCGCTTTACCCGCCCGCTTAGCCATATACATTGCCACGTCAGCTCGCTTTAACAACTCCTGAGCCGTTTCAGACGCCCCTGGCAAAAATAGCGCTACACCGATGCTGGTACTAACCAGTAAGGTAGAGCTACCAACATGAAGCGGCTCTTCAATGAGGCGAATCAGTTTCTGGGCCAATGGCTCTAGCGCCTCGGCGGTGACTCCTTCTAGCAGCACGACAAACTCGTCTCCTGCCCAACGGGCAACAAAGTCCGTCTCGCGAACGGCATACTGCAAGCGCTTGGCAACGTCGCGCAGCAGTTCATCACCCATGGCGTGGCCATGCTGGTCGTTAACACGCTTGAACCCGTCTAAATCAAGAAACAGCACCGCCAGCGGGTTTAGGGTACGGCGCACCCGCGCCATCGCTTCGGATAAGCGCTCGTCAAGCGCACGGCGATTAGGCAACCGAGTCAGTACATCTTCACGGGCCTGTTGATCCCGAAGCCGCTCTAGCTGCTGGCGCTCAGTGATATCGTGAATAAACAGGCTACGGCGCATCCGACCATTAATCTCATAGCTTTTCAAGCGTACTTCGACCGGCAAGCGGACGCCATCACGGCGCGTCGCCTCACAAGAAATAGGCGCAGATTCATCTTGATTGGGTAGCCCTTGGGGAAACATAAGCGCCGTTAGTGGGCGCATTAAAGCTTCTTTGCGACTCCAGCCAAATATACTCTCTGCAGCCCGGTTCCAGTCCAGCACCCGCTCTTGGGCGTCAATGCTCAGATAGGCATCGTAGGCAGACTCAATCACCAAATTGAGCTCGCGAGTACGCCGCTCGATTTGCTGTTCAAGGCTTTGATGAAGCTCAGTGAGCGCTTTTTGGGTGGCAATACTATTTTTTTGCTCTTTAATGAGCCGTTCGCGCAGGTGAATCTCACCGGTCACAATGTCGGCTAAATCTTGCAACGCGGCCTGCTCCTGAGCGCTCAACTGCCGCGGTTTGCTATCCATCGCACACAGCGAACCCAGCACCAATCCCTGTGAGTTTTTAAGCGGAATGCCTGCGTAAAAACGTATTCCATCAGGTCGAGTCACGAAAGGGTTGGTGGCAAAACGCTCATCTTGCAGCGCATCTTTCACCACCAACGGAGAAGCTTCCAGCACGGTGTAGGCACAAAACGCCACATCCCGCGGCGTTTCGGAGATATTGATACCAACTTGCGACTTAAACCACTGCCGATCGGAATCAATCAGAGTGATAGTTGACTGTGGCACACCGAGTAGCACCGTTACCAAGCGCGTAATGCGATCAAAAACAGGCTCGTTCGGCGTATCCAACAGTGCTAGCTCGTTAAGCGCAGCCAAACGGGCATTTTCGGGCTCTTCGTCGTTGGGTGTGGAATTCGCCCCCTGAGCTGGGCCAGGATATGACCTCCACGACGACAGGAGGCATGGCATGGACGGCACCCAGATTCTGACCCTCGGCCTGGGCCTGGAAGCGCCCTGGATCCTCAAGGAC
>NZ_JBSXNN010000011.1:0-18396 GCF_056857635.1 Vreelandella sp. L-15
TGCTGAAGGGGTTGCCGAAGCTGACCGCACTGAGCTGACGCTCCTGCGAGACCACCACAGCATCAGAAAGCGAGCGACCGGAGCGGCGGTAGGCGATCACGGCTGCTTGGACGGCCGCCATTGATTCCAAAGAGCTATAAGTAAGTAGGAAAAGGGCTGCGTTCTGGCATTACTCAACAGCCACTCGCGCTGAAGAGGCGAATCCTGATAAGCAATGCCAACAGCCAGTACCTTCAGACCGCTCAATCAGCGCCCTCGTGAATAAGGCGGGATGAGCAGTTCGGCATAGCCTTTATCCCGGGCACCCCCGGCAACAGCATCACCGCCAAGTCAAAGCCAATGCTGGCCGGCGAGCTGGTCACAGAACACGCGAAGCAGGCCTGGCGGTCGAATATCCGGGAGAGCAGCGTCGTCGACGCGATCGCAGAGCAGCAGCGAGAGATAGCCACGCTGGCGCAGGAGTGCCAGCGTCTCGAGAGGGAGGCCATGCGGCTTCGAGAGGCCTGCCAAAACACTGCACGCCGGCCTGTCAGGCAGGTGTTGTCACGCATGGCTGCCAGCCCGTATGCCTGGGGCATGGTCATTGTGGGGGCTGTCGCCCTATCCCTGTCCAAGGCGGTGGGGTAGCTGGCGCTCAGGTAATCGGGGATCGACGCGGCCCCCAGAAATGGAAAAGGCTCCCGGAGGGAGCCTGTTGAATAGCAAATCACAATGATTTGTCCTGGCGAGAATGACAATCTCCAGGATTGGGCTAACTACTGCCGTTGCGATGCTGCTGGTGATCGTTGCGCAAAATCTGAACATAAGTGAAACCACAAACACCTGCCATAAGCAGGGCAAAAGCCAAGATCATCCAACCAAAAGGTGTCATATCCTACTCCTCGGTATCAGGTCGGCTGCGCTCGTTGAGCGCATGCAGCATGATGCCTGTTACCCAGATGATAGCACCCAGAGCAAACAAGGCAACTGAATCGCCTAGGGCGATTTTGTCACTTGGGGCGA
The DNA here is from genome assembly GCF_056857635.1 of Vreelandella sp. L-15. NCBI lineage: Bacteria > Pseudomonadati > Pseudomonadota > Gammaproteobacteria > Oceanospirillales > Halomonadaceae > Vreelandella > Vreelandella sp. L-15. The sequence continues at coordinate 1,003 of NZ_JBSXNN010000011.1, forward strand.
ACAACCCGAGTACACCGGCACCCATGGCGCCAATTCCCAGCTTACGCACATCCTCTGTGACAACCTGGAGGCTTGCAGGCCTCATCAGTGGAGGTCGCTCTCGCAACCATCGTCGGATCTTCTCAAACATGTTTTCCTCCTCATTCCTGCTCTAATGCAGGTCTCATAAGGAGATAGGGGGTGAGGTGACACTTGGAGGGAGGCCTCCCGCAGCAGCAGCTAGGGGAGGCAGGGAATCAGCGATCCGGGCGGACAACTAGGCCATAGAGCCCGTGCGTGACCGGATAAGTGCGGCGCTGACCATCGATCGAAAGCCTCGCGGAGGCCGAACAGGGCCAATCACGTCGATGGAACCGCACCTGGGCGCATCTGCGCTCAATGCCGAATTCGGCAGGGTCTGCACCTTCATGGTGGCGCTCATACGCTCGCCAGAATCCACGGAGGTCGCTCTCCTCCCGAACGATCAGCACGTCTTCAGTGTTCTGCATGGTCTCTCTCCTCATTCCTGCGGGATTGCAGGTCTCGAGGAGAGATAGGGGTAGCCATGACTCCGGTGGCCTCCCGCAAGGATCAGCTGAAGAGCTTGGGCGGCCCTGCCACCTCGGCCTTTGCTCGTTTGCCCTTCGCGCCAGCACCATTGTCGCTGCCAGCTTGTGACGCACTCCCGCTGGAGTGGCTGGCGGATGCCTTCTTCGCCTTAGCTCGGCGCTTCTGCAACCGCCGCTCGATTGGCGACAGTTTCGCCTCGGCCTCCTGGGCTCCTTCCTCGGCCTGCTCGCCTTTCGGTGCAACATCCCCACCTACCGGGTCATCCTTCGGTGCAGTATCCCCACCGGATGCCGCAGCCTCTTTCGGTGCAGCATCCCCACCGCTGGCTGAGGCCGTGTTGGCGCTGTCATCGTCCTCGAGGAGCCAGGAAGCGTCATGCTTCGGGGCCTGCTCTGGGGCGGGCTCCTCGCCTTTCGGCGCAACATCCCCACCTACCGGGTCGTCCTTCGGTGCAGCATCCCCACCGGACGCCGCAGCCTCTTTCGGCGCAACATCCCCACCTACCGGGTCACCCTTCGGTGCAGCATCCCCACCGCTGGCTGAGGCCGTGTTGGCGCTGTCATCGTCCTCGAGGAGCCAGGAGGCATCATGCTTCGAGGCCTGCTCCGGGGTGGGCTCCTCGCCTTTCGGCGCAACATCCCCACCTACCGGGTCACCCTTCGGTGCAGCGTTCCCACCGGCCGCCGCAGCCTCTTCCGGTGCAGCGTCCCCACCTATTGGATCGTCAGCATCCCCACCGCTGGCTGAGGCCATGTTGGCGCTGTCATCGTCCTCGAGGAGCCAGGAGGCGTCATGCTTCGGGGCCTGCTCCGGGGTGGGCTCCTCGCCTTTCGGCGCAACATCCCCACCTACCGGGTCACCCTTCGGTGCAGTATTCCCACCGCTGGCTGGCGCTGTGCTGGCGCTGTCATCGCCCTCGAGGAGCCAGGAGGCGTCATGCTTCGGGGCCTGCTCTGGGGCGGGCTCACCGGCCGCGTCGGCGGCCTGCTCGCCTTTCGGCGCAACATCCCCACCTACCGGGTCGCCCTTCGGTGCAGCGTTCCCACCGCTGCCTGAGGCCGCGCTGGCGCCGTCATCGTCCTCAAGGAGCGAGGAGGCGTCATGCTTCGTGGCCTGCTCCGGGGCGGGCTCACCGGCTGCGTCGGTGTCCTGCTCGCCTTTCGGCGCAACATCCCCACCTACCGGGTCGCCTTTCGGTGCAGCGTCCCCACCGCTGACTGGCGGCGCGGCATCCTCGAAACCATCATCCAGCAGCCATGACACGTCACTTTTCGAGGCCTCATCCTGGGCCGGGACAACCCCAGCGCCAGCAGCTTCCCCTCCTTTCGGTGCAGCGTTCCCACCTACGGGCTCGTCCTTCGGTGCAGCATCCCCACCGCTGACTGACGCCGTGCTGGCGTTGTCACCATCCTCGAGCAGCCAAGGCGGGCTGTCCTTCTGGGCCTTGCTCGGTGCAGGCTCCTCGTCTTTCGGTGCAACATCCCCACCGGCAGCTGGCAGCTCCACCTTCCCGGCATCGCCTCCAGGTTGTGAACCGGCGAAGAGGCTGACCTCGCATACCTCGGAGGCAGGGATGCCCTTGGGAATCTCGGTACGCTCTTCACGCTTCCCGCTGTCCTTGGTCGGCACGACGCCACTGCCAGCGCTGGTGCGCAGCGGGCCGATCACCGTCACCTCATAGGCAGTCTCTCGCGGATACAGCCCGTGATGCTCCTCAGGCAGCTCGACGGCGATCATGCCCCGGAACTCAATGATGCCGGATCGCACGCGCCACAGCGCCTGATCAGCTGGTAGCGTCCACGTCTTGCTTGCTTCACTGCCTTCCGGCACGCCCTCGGCTTCGGTCACCAGCCACCCGCGATCATGGAGCGCCTTCAAGAGGATCTGTGTGAACTGCCCAGTCTTGCCAGGAGCGCGATAGCCACCACCAAGCGCCTCGGCAACACCCTGCCCCAGCTTGGTCAGGGAGGCTTCACGGATCATCGGCTCGGACAGGTACAGGCGGTCGCCCACGCGAAAGCCCGCCGCCTTCACCCCCTTGGCCAGGCCCTTGACCTGATAAGGCACCAGGGGGATGACGCGCAGGAAGGCATCGATCGCCAGCTCCTCCACATCCACTGACTCCAGAACCTTGCTCTTCTCGGTGCGCGTCGTGAGCCCATCGATTTCCCGTAGCTGCTGGAGGAGGGTGCTCGCTCGACGCAGGCCTTTGTCGGTGAGCCCTGGGAAGGTGCTCGGCATCTTGGAGGGCGAGTGCTCGTACTTGACCGCCAGCAGAAGGATCGCCCGTTCATCATCAGGCAGCTCCCACCAGGCGGGAAACTTCGGCAGGAGTCGACCACCCTCCTTGTCGTGAGGGGAGAACCGTACCCATTCGCCGTCCAGTTTCGCATGCGAAATCGTCTTGCCGATGTCGTGCGCTGCCGCAGCAAGGGGCAGAAGAGGGTCGGCCCCTTCATACTCGAAGGCCTGATCCATGACGCCGAGGTGGTGCTCGAGCAGCGTCGTCCCATGGCCATCCCCGCAGTAGGCGTCAGGGTGTGCTTGCAGGTAGCCCAGCAGCTGGTGAATCAGCGGGAGATGATGGCGGGGCACGTCACCCGCCAGCTGTGCCTTGATCGGCTTGAACTTCACCGGGGCGGGTGTGGGCATGGACGTGATGGTGAGATCCATGCCACGAAACTCGCCCCGGGACTTCGCTCGATAACGACGCACGACCCGGCCGACCAACACCACCATGAGGACGATCAGTGTCCCCACGCCCATGCCGCCAACCAACCAGGGCCAGACAGCATCGACCCTGGCCACCACCGCCTCTGTGGCCGCTGAGGCGGCGTTCGCGGGATTGATGTCGCCCCTGTCCGTATTCCAGAAACCACGAGCCTCCAGCCACGCCTGGAGCGCTTCTGGCCCCATGGCGTAGAAGGCCACCATGCCAGCGAGGCTGTAGAAGACCGTCAGGGCAATGACGGATCGCAGGAGAGTCGAGCGATAGCCCATCAGGCTCATATCATGCGCTCCAGACGCCGAATCCGCCGATAGGTGGGCGGGTGAGTGGAGAAAAGCCCCCAGCTGGGTTCGAGGCCAGCTGGCAGGCGGCTTAGGAGGTAGCAGCCGGCCACCGCCGTGGTGGCGCGTGCGGCATCGCTGTCGGCGCGATACTCCATGAGGCGGCCCAGATGCCGGTCAAGCGCCTTGAACAGCCACAGCGCCAGCCGCAAGCCCAGGAAGGCGACGTTGTAATAGAGGCGGCTGACCAGCCCCAGGACAGGCACGGGACGCAGCAGCGTGTGAATCACCAGGGCCACGCGGAGCGCCAGCCGCAGGACGAGGTGCTGGGTCCACCACCAGAGATTGGCCGAGGCATCCCCCCGGCGCAGGTGCGATCGCTCGTGCGCCAGCAGCCAGTCAAGCTCTGCCTTGGGAAGGTTCAAGGCAGCCCGCGTCAGGATGACCACGCCACCCGTAGGGCTGGGCATGGCATAGGCCTGAAGGGCAGGGGACTCGTAGACCCAGACACGATCAGCCAGCTCGCGAGCCCCGGGGAACAGGCGGCCGACCCGGTAGCTGGCTGGCGCCAGCCGATACCCTAGCCAAGCGAGGATGGAGACGGCGGCTCCCGCCAGAATGGTGCCTTGGGCCAGGGTGTGCGAGACGGCCATCTCGCCCGGTGGACGCAGCAGCTCCAGAGGCGCCCCGATGAACACCACCACTGGCAGCACCACCATGACCGAGTAGCCCACCGCCCCAGCGAGACAGGCCGACAGGGCGGATAGAAGCGCCAGCACCAGCCAACCCTACCCTTGCCCTTCGGCGAGCATGCGGATGGCTTCCTGCGTGCTGTGGCCCGCCTCGGTGAGCTTCATCAAGCGGGCCTGATCCTTCGGATTGGTCGAGTAGAGGAAGTACGAGTAGGGGTCGACCACGAACCTGAAGAGACCACCACCGCTCTCGTGCTTGACGAACACCTCCGAGTAGCCCGCCCCGGGCTTCACGCCTCGCAGCATGTCGAACAGGAACTCGTCCTCGCCGCCCAGCTTGCCGTTCTTCTCGGCATAGTCCAGTGACGGGCCGGACTGCTTGAGCACAAACGTCCAGGGCGCGTTATCGAAGGCAGCCTGGGCAGCCGGCGAGAGGTCGGTGTCCTTGAAGCCCTGGGTGATGAAACCAGCGCTGCCGTAATACTTACGGATACGGCGGAAAGCGGTCTCGATGAACTTGCCGCTCTTGGGGTCCGCCAGCAGATCCCAGGCCTCATCGATCAGCATCATCTTGGGGATGTTGCGGGGGCGCAGGTACATGTCCCGGGTGGTCCGCGCCATCAGCAGCGTCATCACCACGTTGCGCAGCTCGCGGTCGACGTTCAGCTCTTCAAGCTCGAGGATCGTGAACTCGTTGGAGAGGTCCAGCTGCGGCTCGCCGTTGAACCAGGCAGCGTGGCGGCCGACCGCATAGGGCTCCAGCTGCAATGCGATGTTCTTGGCCACGGGATCACTGTCTGCCCGCTTCGCCAGCCACTGGTAGACGTGCTGGGTCTCCATGACTTCGCCATGCGCGTCATGGCTCTCCAGGATGGCTTTCTCGATCAGCTGGTACTCGTAGTTGTCCGGCTCCCCAAGCGGGAAGGCCATCTGCGAGATAGCGTCCTTGAGGACCGGGATCATCTCGGCGATCTCGCTCCCCCCATCATCATCGTCGTAGCGCTGCTTGCCGCGGATGCCCCAGAAGGGGTTGAGGGACACCGGGTAGTTGGGGTCGAAGCGCAGCTCCTGTCCGCCCAGCAGCTCGCACAGCTCCTTGTAGGAGCCGCCCACGTCGATGATCCGCACCACACCATCCCGACAACGCATGTCGGTGACGAACTCGTTGGCGAGGAATGACTTGCCCGCCCCCGAGGTCGCGATGACCGAAAAGTTGTAGGAGGTCGCCGAGTCGAAAATGTCGATGCACGACATTTGCCCCCGACGCGAGACCAGGAGCAGGCCGTTGGCATAGAGGTACGGGTTGCCCTGAGGGTCTTTGCGGACCACTGGGCCATTGCCGCCCCAGTCGCCCTGGCAGATCGACGCACAGGCCCCATTGAGGCTCGAGACCATCTGCGCCCGCTGGAGGCCCGAGGTGGGCTTGTCCATGCGCGGGTTGTAGCCCCAGGGCAGCGAGGACAGCCAGATCGGCAGGGTGATGTAGCGCTCGCGGGACGCCCGGAACCCCGCCTTCCGCCACAGAGAGGTAACGTAGTCGGCATCTGAGGCCGCACGCTCTGGCTCGGTGATGATGTTGATCCCTGACCACATGCGCACCGGGCAGTAGCTCGAGCGGGTGTCGTTGAGCAGCTGCTGGGTGTCCCGGCGCCGAGTGAACAGGTGGGGCATCATGCCCTTGTACCACTCGGAATCGCTCATGCACTGCTTGGAGATCATCCCCATGCGCATGGTGATGTCGTTCCGCGCCTTCTCGGTCGACGGTTTGTAGATCGTGGTGTGCATCCAGTAGGCCGGCGCGATCCGGTCGGTGGCCGACTTCAGCTCGCCCAGGAGGTCACCCGTCATGTAGAGCCGCAGGTAGTCCGGGTAGGTGTCGATGGTGATCGGCACCACGTCGACTTCGCGCTCGTCATCGCTGAACTGGATGGCGCCAGACGACTTCACGCGGATGCGGGTCCGCTTGTCGAAAATCGAATCGACAAAGCTCCCATCCTCCTTCTCGAGGCGCTGAAGCTCACCAGGCACCATCTGCGGGTTGGCGATACGGCGCAGCACGCGGCGGGCGCCCAACTCATTCATCAGCGCGGGGCCAAGGCCCATCGACGCGAAGGCCCCCTGCACAGACTGGCGAAACTCGTCGCACATGTGGCGCCATGAGCGGATCTCCTCCGCGTGCTCCGGGTCACCGTCGAAGGTCATCGTGAAGAAGGCGAAGTAATGGACCTCGCGAGGGTACAGGCGCTCGTTCGGCAGCAGGCTCTTGTTGTTGGCCGCGGCATCGAGCATGTGCTGGCTGCGCCGCTCCACCAACTCCTTGAGCATGGGGTCTTTGCAGTAGCGCAGCCGCCGTGTCTCCCAGGTCTGGATGCGGTCCTCGATGGCCGGAGAGCTGTGCGCGACGAACTGAATCACCGTGTCAGCTGGCGCCCGGGTAATCAGCGACTCGATCTGCTCCTCGATGTCCTTGCCGGCGACCATGAGCGGGGAGAACTGGATGCCAAACCCCAGCTGAGGGTGCTTGCCATCGTCCCTAACACAGTAGCCATCCTCGTAGTCGAGGTAGGGCAGCAGGGTGGCCGGGTCATCCCGCTCGGTCAGCGCCTCGGCCGCCTGGAGAGGGAGAGCCCGGTCTCCGTAGTCCGGTGCCCCCTGCTGGATCATGCGACGCAACTGGTGCCGCATGCGGGTCATCGCAGTGATCTTCATCTCACTCCTCCGGGACGATCTGCATTTGCGGCTGGATGCGGTTCGGGTTCGGCTGGCGCCCACGCCCCGCAGGCGCAATGTGCAGCTCGCCTGGCGCAGGCCCGATCATGCCGGCGCCGACGCCTGCCTCGCGCAGCTCGCCATAGCGCCATGAATCGGGAAGGGTGACGTAGAGGTATTCGCCAGAGCGGAGAATCCCATCGTCACCGCGCCACGGGGCTACCCAGATACGCACGGGCTTGCCCGGTTGGTATACCGGCTGGTCAGTGAGACCGCCCCCGCTGTAGGGGCGCCACTGCTCGATCTGCTCCTCCTCAGCCTCGGAAGCGGGCTTCACGCCCTCCATCACTGACTCGCTTGAGCCCTCATTGGCCACGGCCGCGGTGTAGACATCACTGGTGCCCACGCACTCTTCGCCGAGATCGCAATCATGTTTGACGGTGGCGCAGCCGCCGAGGAGCAGCAGGGCGCCCAGGGGGATCAACAGCTTCTTGGTCATCGGGTTACTCCTGGGTCGGCATCTTGTCGGCCAGCTCGTAGGCTTCCCACTCAAGCTGCTGACCTTCCTGGATCACAACGGTCCCGCGGCGGCCAGAGGGAACCTCGATCACCGGGAACATGGATTCGGCTTCTTCGATGTAGCGCTCGGCCAGGATCTCCATGGCACGACCAGCCCCGCCGTACAGGCCCACCTCGCCAACGCTATCGGGGTCAACGGTGGTCACCACGCCACTGCCGGTCACGGCCTGCTCTGCCCCCTGGGCAGCGGTCGCCGCGAGGCTGCTGGCGCCTTCGGCGAAACCAGCCAGCATGGCCTTGCCCAGCAAGGCGCCAGCACGACGCTCAACATTGCCGCGCAGCCCCAGGCGGCCATCGGAGTCCACGATGTACCCATTGATGGGGGACTCGAGCATCATCCCGGTCTTGGTGTCGACGCAGGAGATCCGGGTGACATTGATGTGCGCCCGCTCGCTCGAGAGATCCCCGTAGCCACCGCCCATGCCAAAGCAGTCGGCGAGGCGATACCGGGCACTACCCGGGAGGAAGGCATCGTTCTGGATGCGGAAGAGCACCGGCTGCGGGTTGTTGCGCGTCCGTTCGGCGGCACCGAAATCGGCGCCGGTCAGCATCGCGACCTCGGAGAACGAGCCCATCGGGAGGAACCCAGCCTTCGGCGGTCCCATATTCTCTTCGTCGTCCTCTTGAGCGACTTCCTCGTTGCGGATGATCCGGGCGTTGGACTCACCGCTCGAGCCATCGAGCACGATGGGATCAGCAGGCTCATCGGGCTGCCGGAGCTGGGGCAGCTGCGAGGGGATGACCCCACCGCTCGAACCGGAAGAGGTCTGCTGGCGCGGGGGCAGGTTGCCTCGGCCTGAGTCGCTGTCACGACGCGCCAGCGGGGGCGGCGGCACCACGCCGGGATCATCGCTGCGCGGCGGCCGGAGGTAATCAGTCGGCGAGCGATTGGCGCTGTTGTCGCTATCGCGTGACCCGGTGCCGATCCGCACCCCAGCATCACCGTCGCTATCCGAGGCGTTCACCAGGCTCTCGCGCAGCTCAGCCATGGTGGTCTGCATCGCTTCGCGCTCGGTCTCCATGGAGGACTTGATTGACTCCAGCTGCTCCATAAACTCTTCGTCACGCTGCTCCTGGCGCTCACGCTGCTGGGCAATCTGCTCATTGGCATCACGAAGCTGGCGCTGGAGGCGCGAGATGGTTGCCTCTTCTCCCGCCCGGGTATCCGGGGAGGTGTCCACGAACTCAGGAGGAGGCGGGGCGGCATTGCTGTCGCTGTTACGCTCGCTGATCGCCTTACTGGCGGCGAGCCAGATAATCAGACAGGCAATGCCCCCGTAGAGGAGCCATTTGCGCGTCTGGGCGCGTTCCAGTAGGCCCTGTGACACGATCTTGGACTTGGCCCGAGAAACCGCTGAGGCCTTGCCGCCGCCAGTTTCTTCAGGCTGTTGGTTCTCTTGCTCTTCAGCCACGATCCACCTCCACGACGATCATCCGAGGGTTCTGGCGCTCGCTCACCACATCCCCATCCAGGGAGATGGCCACGACGCCGGCCCGGTAGAAGTCTCGAGGCCCGACTTCCACGGAGGTGTCGGCCGACAGGACATAGACGTTCACCACATGGCCGGAGCCACGGTATTGGTCCTGGGCGGTGAGCTTGAGGGTGCCGCCGTTGGGCATTTCCATGCGGGCGCTGGACGGGCGGCCCGATGGCTCGAACCCGGCAGGGCGGCCACCCTGGAAAGCGGACAGGATGGTGTCGGCTATCCAGCGATCCTTGGGCCGGCTTTCCTGCTCGGGCTTTTCAGAGAGGTCGGGGGCATTCCGGTAGCGGAACACCTGGGCTTCGATGTCAGCATCCGGCGCCAGCTTCACAGTGAAAGCCTCGCCGCTCTTCAGCTGAACGAAGACAGAGAAGGGCTCTGCATCCTCAGCCGGTCGAATCAACAGGCCCCGCTTACCATCGGTGGGCACGGGGTTATCACGCAGCTCGGCTTCCGGGGGAATCACGATCTGCGAGTACGGCTCGGGGAACACGAGCCGGTTATAGGCATCAGTGGACACAGCCACCGTCTGGACTTCATCGCTGGCGCTGGCGAAGGGGGCGGCGACCATGGCCGCCGCCGCGATCAGCCCCAGCATCTTGGGCTTGTTCATTCTTCCTCCACAGAGAAACCAGCGACGTAGGGCACGCCATCGCTGAAGGCGTAGCGGACCCGGTAGGCGATCGGCCGGTCTTCAACCTGCTCGCTGCCGATCCAGGCGCGAAGCCGTCCCGTGACCCGAACGGTGTCTTCCAGGGCCTCGGTGTGCTCTACGAACAACGCCTGGGAGCGTTCGGAGTTTTCCAGGTCCGGTAGGCGGCCCTGAAGGTCGTTGCCGACCTTCGCGTACAGGGCCGGGGTCATCCGGTTCTGGAAGCGTGCGTACTGGCTCTCGACGTTGTTCGGGGTCCAGGTGCTGTGCAGCTGGGTGTCAGCCACGGCTATCTCGGTGAGGTAGTCCTCATCGGTGTAGCCGGCGCTGGCGCCTACCTCGACTGGCCCCTGCATGAGGTGCAGGTCATAGGGGACCAGCCGGGTGGGCATGTTGGCACTCAGCTGCACATAGCTCTGCATGACGTAGATCAGCAGCCCAGCCAGGAGCAGGGTGCAGAACATCCAGCCCCGGGCCGCGATCCACTGATTACGGAGTGCGTTGAGGTATTTCATCAGCGGATGTACTCCAGGCGCATGGGACGGGGGGCGTACTTGCCAAGTAACGGGTCAAGCCGCAGCCCCATGCGCCACAAGACGTGCTGAACCTGCCCCCGCTTCTGGCCGGCACGCATCTTCTTGGCCGCCATCATGAGCAAGATCCCGGCCACCAGGCCCGGGATGAAGAACCGCATGATGATCCCCACGCCGATGACCATGATGGCCACGACCACCTCGGTCATTTCCCACGCGAAGATGGGGATTGGCGCGTCGACATCTTGTGGAATCCGATAGGACTCGTTGGACATGACCCGTTACTCCTTCTCAGGTGCCTGAGAACCAGCTGAAGATTTCCCTGATCATGAAGGGGCCGACAGCGAAGGCGCCGGCAATCCCCAGGCCAAGGAAGGCGGGAGCTGCGGACTGGCGACCGAGGCCCACCAGGCAGCCGATGATCAGCGCGAGGATGGAGATGCCGATACCGAAGGGGCCATGCGCAAGATCCTCCACCTTGTCGGCGAAGTCCTGGAACTCGGTGGACTGCGCCCAGGCGGGCATGGCCATGAAAAGCGTGGTGGCCACCAGCAGGGAACGCTCCCCGATGCGCTTCTTGTTGGTCGTCAGCGACTCGCGCAGCTGGGCGAACTTGCTGGGCTTGGTGTCGCGGATCTCGACGGAAGTAGTCATTGGTACTGATCTCCTAGTGTCGCAAGGACTTGGTTTGCGTATTGCTGGCCTACCGGGCTCTCCGGTGACCCTGCGTTGTAAGCGGCCAAGGCCGCCTCCCAGTCGCCATAGCGCGTGATGTTCTCGTAGAGAATCCACGTTCCAACGGCGATGTTCGTACACTCGTTTTCCAGCAGCTCCTGCTCGGTAATCCCCCACTGCTGGAGGTGATTCCGGTTGGTCTCTGGATCGAGCCACCATGTATTGATCTGCATGGCACCGAGGTCATAGGTGCCGTTCTTGTTCGGCCCGATACGGCCGACTGCTTGGCCGCGGCTTCCGCTTTCTTGCTGGCGGACAGCTGCGACTACCTGGATGGGCACCTCGTAGTAGGCGGCGATCTCAACGGCACAATCGGGTAGGGCGAACACTGACGACCTCCTAGCTCTGAGCCTGATCAGCAGCCGTCGCCGACTGGCGCTCGCTTTCGGCGCTGGACTGCGGGGTGGTGTCCTGCCGCTCGGCGGCCGGCTTGGGCGCCTCGAAGGGCGTCAGCATGCGTTCGGCGACCATCGCAGTTGGGGTGACCCGATCCATCACCAGGCCGACTTCCAGGCTCTCCTCGAACCCGCCCTCGGCGCCTGGCTTGGGGATCTTTCGCAACAGGCCGGTGACGCGACCCTCAACGTGCAGAGCGGTGCCGGCCGAATACTCCGCGAGGCGGTCGACCACACGACCAAAGGCCGCCATGCCGATCACGCCGGTATGCTGGAACGAGCGGCCCAGGTCCGGGCGATCCGGGCCAATCTGGAGGTAGGCGGTGGAGGGCGGTCCCTCCTTCTCCGGGCTCTTCACGCCGCGCAGCAGGCCCACCGCGATGAAGCGGTTGAACAGGTGCTTCTCGATGTTGCCCTCGATCATCGGCGTGGCCGGCTGGATGTTGTTGGCCGCCAGCTCAGCGCTCAGGTGCTGCTCGCCGGAAACCTGGGAGCGACGCACAATCCCGCCGACATGGCCGAAAATCTCGATGTAGGAATCCACCGGCAGCTTGGCCGCTCGGTCGGACAGATGCCCCGGGATGCGCACGATGATCTGGTTCACCGACTGGATCAGCGCGTCGGTGGTGCGCTTGTTCTTGCCGACCTTCAGGACCATCAGGCCGGAGCGACCGGGCTCCTTCGGCGGCTCCTTACGGAGGATCTGGGCGTGGGCGATAAAGACGTTCATTGATCTGCCTCCAGGTGAAAAATCTCGGCGCGACGGTTAGCCGCCCGCGCTGTATCGGTCGTGCCGTCAACCAGCTTGGGGTAGGTGCCATGCCCTTCCGTCAGGAAGCGGGCATCAGGCCAGGCCTTGCGAAGCTCACTAGCGATCGCATCGGCTCGGCGTTGGGAGAGGGGACCGTTGTAGGTCTCGGGTCCGATATGGTCGGTGTACCCGACCACGAGCACGCGCCCGGTCAGCGCCTCCCCATCCAGGAAGGACGCAAGCTCTCGCTGGGAGGCCGGGGTCAGGGCGGTGGAGTCGAACTCGAAGTGGAATCGCGCCAGCGGCACGCCATCCAGGGCGTCCTTGTACTCATCCGGCATGGCCGCGTAGCGGGCCTGCCAGTACGCCTCGTCGTAGATGGTGCCGCCCTGGGCATACCGCTCCAGGCCTTTGCCGGCGCCGTAGTACCAGTTGTAAGTACGGTTGGCGTAGACACCCAGGTGCTCATAGCCCGGGACCAGGACATAGCGGCTGGTCAGGGTGTTGTAGGCGTCAGGCAACACCTCCCAACGCTTGGGCTCGTCAGCCGGTGGCTGGGCCACACAGCCAGCGAGGGTGGCCACGAGCGAGGCGGCCAGCACGGGGTTTCGCAAGGACATCAAAGGTTCTCCAGATACTTGATTACCGCCTCGGCCTTCTCATCCACGTCGCCAGTCAGGCTCAGCAGCTCGACACCGGAGCGAGAGACGACAGCAAAGGCTGGGTACTCCCGCAGCTCGGCCCGCTGAGCAAGCCGGATGGCCCGCTCAATGGCCTCGACTGAGCTGCGGTCCTGAATGCGGTCTTCAGAAAATTGGTTCCAGCGGACTTGGGGAACGTGAAGCTCGAGATGCGCCAGCACCTCATCGAGGTTTTCGAGAGGGACGCCAGTTTTCCCGGCTGTCAGGAACGCCTCACGGACCTCCTCAGCGATCCCCGGGATCTCACGGGAGGCGTAATAGGTGCGCTCGCGCCAGGCACGCTCGAGGCTGGTGTGGGAGGGGAGAGGGGCGTAGCGGTACTCAAGCTCGGCGTCTTCGACGGCTGCCTCGATCGCCGGGTGGTGATCACTCATTGCCTGGCAGAACTGGCAATCGAAGCTGGCGAACTCGACCAGCGCGACAGGGCGTGGTTCAGCCGCCGTCGCGCCAGCACTGACCCCCACGGCGAGCAGGGTGGTGGCCAGGGTGCGAAACAGAGCGGGGAATCGACGGGGCGCGAACATCATTCGCCCTCCCCGGTCGGCGCCTCGGGATCGGTGCCTTGCTGGCTCTCAATCCAGGCGTCTTCGTGCAGCAGGCGCCACACGGTAAAGCGGCAGGCGTAGTCGGCAGACTCGAAGCTCTCCTGCACCGAGTCCTGATATTCATTGAAGGTCAGCTGTGTGAGGGACGTTGCCACATTGCCGAACCACAGAACGGGCTGGCAGGTGCGCTCAATACGAGCTTCTGAGTCGGTCGCCAGGACGATCCATGCAACCCATACAAGGATGGCCACGCCGATCAGCGTGCTACCACGAACTCCCATCATATTCCGCCTCCCAGCGGTGCTCTCTCATCAGGTGCCCGAATGGGCCTCGCTGACTGATAGGGCGGCCACTGACACTAAATGGCGGGGGAGGGCGATTTTTTTCGATCGGCGCAGGATGCGCGGTCATCACGCGCTCTGCGGCAAGGGAGGAGCGCCTGCTGGCGCGGGGTCAGAACAGGGCGAGTTGGTCGGTGGGGGCCGGCGTCGTTGGGGCCGGCGCCGGGGTGGCGCGATCGGGGTAGCAGCCTGACGCATCATCAGCGCCAGCCAGCCAGGCCAGGTCTTCTGCCGTCCAAGGAGCGTAGGGGGGACGGCTGGTAGTTGCCCAGCGTCCGGTACAGCTCATGCGATAACTGATACGCCTCTCGGCAAGTACGGTCCATGCGATCACCCTTCCTGTCTCGCGCCTTGCGATGCTATCCCAAGGGCCTGAGCTGGCGCGAGCGGGCGGCCCGCGCCAGCCAGCCAGTCAAACGGCGGGGCGGTCGGCCACCAGGAGCACGACCGTCACGCCGGTTCCCGCGAACTCCCCCTGCCGAGGCGCTGACCAGGACACGTCCCAGCCTGGCAGCACGTCCTTGCCGCGCAGGGAGCCCGGGAGCACGGCCACCAGGCGACCGCCTGGGGCGACACACTTCGCCGCAGCGGCAAGATGCAGGGCCGCTCGGCCTTGGCTGAAGGGCGGGTTCATCACGACCTTGCTGAAGGCGCCAGCCATGCGCCCATCTTCAGCCCAGGTCAGAAAATCCGCGTGGTGGCAGGTGTAGCCCTTGGCCGCGAGCACCTTGCAGTGAAGGTCCGCCAGCTCCACGCAGGTCGTCTGCGCCTGTGGCAGCCACTCGGCCAGATGGCCCTGCCCTGCACTCGGCTCCAGGATCTTGTCGTGTGGGCGGATCTCGGCGAGGTCCACAGCCTCCTCGGCCACACTCGCCGGGGTCGGGTAATACTGGTGCGAGCGTTGCTCAGGCAGGCAGCCGGTCATCACGAGATGCGCCAGCGCCTCCTCGGGGTCATAGTCGAACTCGAAGGTCGCCATATCGACCTTGGCACCCCCGATACCCACCAGGGCCTCCTCGATGGCCTGGCGCTCGCGCTTCGACTGCTGATCGAGCGTGTACCAGGAGAGGCTGAGCTTGCGACCGTTGAGCCGGGCGTCGGCGATCTGGCTGATCACCGCCGAGGGCAGAGGCATCTGAAGGGCGGCAAAGTGCTTCTTGCTGGCGCCAGCAGAGGGCCGCTTGCGGAAGGCTGCCGGGATCGCAGCCGGATACCGGCTCGCCAGAATGGCATTGAGCCGATAGGCCAGCTCCGGGTGAACCTCCACATGGCAGGTGCCTTTCTTGTAGAGCTTGAGCCGGATGGCACCGCCATCCAGGTCATGCCATACCCCAAGGCGGCGCTTCACGAGATCCAGGGCCTTGCGGGTCGTCCCCGGCAAGGGCTCCTCGCGCCCCATGAAACGCGCCAGCACGGTACGCAGGTCGTGGATATAGCCGCAGCGGCGGGAGTCGATGAAGTCCAGCACGTCGAGCAGGCCACCGAAGATCATCTTCTTGCTGAACCCTTCAGGGCGGTTGGTGACATGCTGGCCCGACAGGGCGCGGAACACCCCATCTACCTTCTCGGCGAAGAACTCGGCCCGCTGCAACAGCAGTTGCTCCAGGGTGGCTCGAACCGTGGCTTCCTCGAACGCCGGGGCCTTGTGGCGGCGGATCTCGTCATTCCACTCATAGCGCCGGTCAGCCGGCATCACGTCGAGCACATCAGTCAGCGCCAGCGTCCGCTGCCACATGTCTGCATCCAACGCCGCCACGGCACCCTCGACATCGAACAGTCGTGATACCTGATGGCCGCCGAACCGGGAGAGGTCGTGCTGGTTCCCCTCCAGGAAGTAGCCCATGGCCGCGCTGTATCCCTCGCCAAGAACGAGGTTGGCCAGTCCCTCGATCTCCGCTTTCCTCGCCTGGCGCTCGCCCACGAGGCCGTCAATGAGGTCGGTGGAGACGGGGGCGAAGAACTCCCCGAGGTCGTCCAGGTATTCGGTGCTGGCGCGGGTGTCGATAGCTTCGTGAATCATGTGGGTGTCCTCCCTAGTAGCGCTCGTGCGCCAGCGCGGCGCCGTAGTGTTCCGCGATCAGGCCGTTGATCCGGTCAATGTGGTCGGGGCGCTTCAGCCAGAGGTGAAGGTTCCCGTTCGCAAACCAGCGACAAACCAGCCACTCCGTTTCCAGCTCCCCGGCCCGGTCGCCATCGCCCAGCAAGGCGGCATGGCGCTGCTCTTGCAGGCGGTGAGCCAGCCGCTCCTCATGGGGCACTTGGGACGGCTCCAGGCCCTCCAGCACCAGCAAGATGCGCTCCAGGTCATCCACGCGCTCCCTGGCGCTCCCGAAACTGCGCCAGCCGCCGTGCTCACTGAACGCCTGCTCGACCACCAGCCGCCGCTTGACCTTGAACGCACTGTGGCTGCGATACCGCTTGCAGAGGCTCTGGAACAGCTCGACCACCCCGCGCCGGAATACCTCATGGCGTGTCTCGAACAGGGCCACAAAGGTCGATTGCACGTTCTCCCGGTTCAACGGCAGGGGGTCATCATTGAGCTGGCGCTGCACCTCCTGCTTGTCCTGGGCGGTCATCACGTCACCCAGGCCGGAGCTATCGAGCAACCAGCGCCAGCCATTGGCATCGAAGGTCTGCCGTGCCTCGTTGGCGATCCGGTCACAGAACGCCTCGGGGCGAACGCTGAGATCGTGCCAGGTCAGGTGCCGGAGCATGGAAGCAAACCGGAAGCTGCTGATGGGCATGAGGGAGGCGGCCTCGGCCAGTTGCGCCGCTGCACCCTGCGCCAGCGCCAGCGCCTTTTCTCGACGCGCCAGCAGGTCATCCATGGCTCCCAGGGCGGGGGACGGGAGCTGCGTCGTGTCTTGCTGCATCGGTAGCGGCCTCGCTGCGTTGTCGGTACGATGTAAACACCTTACGGCATACAAAGTGTTTACAGCAAGCATTTTTCGCGTGCAAAGCACACTTATAAGGAGGACGCATGGAAGATTGGGACATCAGCAAGGGACAGCTATACGCTGCCCTGGCGAGGCTTAGGCTTCGCGGAAGGGCCTGTGATGCTGCCGTTGAAGTGATAGAGGGAGTGTGCGCTACCTATGCCGAGGCCGCGCAACGCCACGGCATCAGCCGGGCGGCTGTCTCACAAGCCGCTAAGCGTATTCGGGCCGAGGTTGATCGGGCGTTCGTGACCGTCGAGGTCAGGTTGCCCAAAGATATGGTGGTGGCGTTGGATGACTGGCTGACGAGCCGCGGAGGGGAGCGGTTGACGGTCCTCGCGGGAAAACCGGATAGCGAGGATGACGAGCCGTGATGCACTGCTGGGCCGGACACGGCCCAGGAGGGCAAAATGCGTTGGTTATTTGGAAGCTGGTATAACCCCAGCGCTATCAGAAGACCTGAATCCGTGAAGCCGGCGCCGACACTTTCCCTATCACCGCCAGCGAGCACTTTTTGATCATTCGCCCGTGCAAGTTGGCTTTCGCAAGCCCGTTATTGCCAAAACCCACCGTGCTGATCGGTGCTGACGGCCCGTTTTGTCATGCCTTTCCACCCGCCAGGCACGACATATCTGGCGATCACGTGTCGCTTGGAACTGCTTGTGGATAGAGTGTCGCCGATTGACGGTCAGCATGGCGTTCCTCGTGGATAACGCAGTCGGCTCCGCAGCGTCTTGAGCACCGTCATGCGCCCGATATCCTGCCCGAAGTCGAGGATGATCT
>NZ_JBSXNN010000012.1:0-2468 GCF_056857635.1 Vreelandella sp. L-15
GTCCTTGAGGATCCAGGGCGCTTCCAGGCCCAGGCCGAGGGTCAGAATCTGGGTGCCGTCCATGCCATGCCTCCTGTCGTCGTGGAGGTCATATCCTGGCCCAGCTCAGGGGGCGAATTCCACACCCAACGACGAAGAGCCATTCAGTAGGGGGGTTTGATTTTAGTTGCTTACTCGATTTATTTTAGAGACAGCCATTCATGGAGAAACTGCATGGCTTTAGCTTTAAGTATGGCTTTGATGACTAATAAAACCTCAGCCGTTGGGCTGTAATGCCAGTCAGTTAAGCCTGACTGGCTTTTTTCTGGCCGTATATTTTTGTGGTCGTACCCGGACAGCACGCGGGTACGCCCTTTCTCGCCTATCGGGTAGCAAGAATGAAGGCGCCATCTCTAGCATCGACTTCATCACCTCGGGAAGGCGGCCAGGTGACACCGCCGGCAATATAGATAACTCTTTGATAATAAAATGGGCGGCTTGATGAAAACTCAATTGATTTGGATGAATGCTGTCTAAGCTATAGGCCATCCGGGCCATCTGAAAGCGTATCAAGTTGTAGGCGAGCAACGTTCCCCATAACTCCTGGCGAACCATGTCCGGTGTGCGGCTACGCAATGTGAGCCGATTGCCCAGAAGCGACTGCTTCATTTCCCGATAGCCCAGCTCGATTTCCCAGCGGTAACTATAAAGATCGACGATATCAGCGGCAAGAAAGCGCATCGGATCGGTCATCGACGTCAGCACCTGAACCTGTTTGCCCTTGACCTTACGACTCATCAGGCGTGCTTCTAGCGTCGCGGGCAAGTGTGGCCATTTCGCTCGCGCTTGTGGCGATGTCGTTAGGCGAACCAGTCGATCTTGACGACCCAGCGAGTAGATTTCTTCATACTGTGTTCCTTTGCGTAGCGGAATAAGCCAGTGACGCTGCTCACCTGCCTGCTGCCAGGCATGCAGCAACCCCAGTGAGTAAAACCCGCGATCAAATAACGTCAGGGAGTGATCAGGTGTGCTGGCTATCAGGTCGGTTGTTAGCGCCACTTCGCCCGTCGACACACTATCAAGGGCGGCGCCGGTAACGAGGTGACTCGTCAGCTCCATTTGGCACACCATGCGCACTTGAGGATAGCTTGCCTCCCGGTGAGCATTACGTGTTCTCGCAAAGGCCGCTTGATTATCAGGCGAGTCTGGCGTTCGCCATACCACACCATCCACCCCAAGGAGTGTTAGCCCACACCAATGGGGATGCGGGGTTTGCTCATGCCAAAGTGCCTGAGTTTGCTCAAAGACCCGCTTGACAGCCTCGACACCCAAGCGCTGACGTGCCTGGACAACCGCACTGGGGGCCACGAAAGGACGCTTACCTGGCAAGACAATATCAAGCTGATTGACGACCTGTCCCATGGGAATATGGCGAAACAGTGCCATGCCGACAATCGACCAAACCACCATCTCCAGCGGTAGACGCCGCTTTCGAAGCGTGGCAACCCCCGCTTTCTCCAGGCACGAGTCGATCAGTTCGGGAGAGAGGACTTCCGCGAGACTGGAAAAGTTGTCAGGGGTTACACGCGCAATAGCGTCTATGGCTTGGCTAAAGTGCATAAAAAAATCCGGTACCAGTGAATGACTGGTACCGGACTGTCTCATCGTCAGCTAATTGAAGAAAGCCTTAACTGACTGGCATTACAGCCGTTGGGCTGAGGTTTTTTAATGTTAAACGATTAGAAGTATTTGTTTTAAGAGACGGCTTAAAACTCTTCCCAGTCCAGTTCCGCTACTTTAGAGCTGGCAACCCTACCGGTTGTAGGCCGAGCCTGTTGTAAAGAAGGTGCTGGCGTTCTCCCAGATTTACCGAGCGGAAGGGCAACACGACTCTCGCCATCAACCAGCTTGAAGGTAGCGACAGCCGACTCAAGTTGAGCAGCTTGCTCTTCGAGTGAAGCTGCCGCTGTTGCGGCTTCCTGGACAAGCGCTGCGTTTTGCTGAGTTACCTCGTCCATTTGGGAGACGGCTTGATTAACCTGTTCGATACCATCACTTTGCTCGGAGGAGGCAGCTGAGATTTCATCCATGATATCGGCAACACGCTTAACCCCGCCTTATTCATGAGGCCGACCTGAAAACGAAGATAGCGGATGGTATTCTCTTGAAAATTCAGTGTGTTCCGCCAAGAACCTGAACCAAGAGAGCTATCCGCCATGGGTGAAACCCTAACGACATGGTCGCCCTCGTGCAACGGCTCTGTCCGTGTTGAGCTGAGCGGCCAGCGCACCACCAGTGACAGCGGCGCTTTGCTGCTGCGTGAAGCCCTCGACAACAGCGGCGTGGTCGAGGCGCTGGAAGACAATCTGGTCGATCGACGCCACCCGCTGCGCATCCTTCATTCGCTGGCCAGCCAGTTGCGTACCCTGGTGCTGCAGCGTGCGATGGGCTGGATCGACCTCAGCGATACCGACACGCTGCGCCGTGAT
>NZ_JBSXNN010000013.1:0-2887 GCF_056857635.1 Vreelandella sp. L-15
TGGTGCGCCAGGCATGGCGCGCAGCGCCAATTAGGCGCTATCCGGTCCGCCGTGGTGGTTGGCCGGATGACTTGGGGGTGAAAGTCCCCTACGGACCCTGATAGCGGGAACCGTTAGCTGAACAGCAAGGGTGTTCGTCGTGAGGCGGAATCTGAAGGAAGCTGTAGGCAAACTCCTGGCCCGACGAACAGGAACCGCATATGAGGCAGCCACATCTGGGCGAGAGGGCCATGAAACTCGAAGCCCAATAGCTATCCAGAAGATGTGGAAGTAGATGCGGCGGGTAGATGGGAGGAAGGTCGCGCGTCTTACCCTGGGAGGCCTGTTCGCCTGCCACTGGCTACCGACACCGTGAGGTGTCGGGATGGGCGAACAGGAGTCAGCAGAGGCCATATTAGGCTCTCTAACCAAGAGCTGAAGGGCTGAACCTGTCACGAGTGGATAGTTGACCACTCTCTGATGTGTACGAGCAGAAGCCTCCCCGGAGGGCTCTCGATAACTGTATGGCGGGCCGGAAGCCCAAAGACTGTCGAAGCGCTCAGAGCACACAGGCGAGCGAATTCAGCGGAACGAAGCTCAGCCCGATAATGGGGGACAGGAACCGCCGTGGTACGGATCCGTTTGCCCGGTGGTGTGAGAGGACGGGGGAGGTGACTCCCCTTCCTACTCGATTTTGATCGCGGCGTCTATGCTGAATACAGTGAATAGACAATGGATCGTTAAGGAGACGTACACAATGCAACCGGTACTGGCCTTTGACGTATACGGCACGCTCATTGATACCCAAGGGGTTACGATGGAACTGGAACGCCGCCTGAGCGATGCCAGCAAGGCAGGTGAGTTTGCCAAACGCTGGCGGGAAAAGCAGCTGGAGTACAGCTTCCGCCATGGCCTGATGGGGGCTTATGTGTCCTTTACCGAGTGCACGCGTGAAGCGCTGGTATTCACCGATCGAGCGCTACAAACCGGCCTTTCCGATAATGACCACGACCACTTAATGGCCGTTTATGCGGAGCTGCCTGCGTTCCCAGATGTGGTGCCTGCGCTGGACCAACTGCGCGATGCGGGCATCCGCTGCGTGGCCTTTTCCAACGGCACGGAAGAAGCTGTTAGCCAACTGCTGACTCGCGCAGGTGTGAGGAGTCATATGGATGTCGTGATCAGTGTCGATGAGGTTAAACGCTTCAAGCCTGACCCTGCCGTTTACGCCTACCTACGCACGCAGCTAGAAACGCGGCCAGAACATACTTGGCTGATCTCCAGCAACCCCTTTGATGTGATTGGTGCGGCCCACGCGGGCCTGCGTAGCGCCTGGGTACGCCGCCATTCGGACGCTCCCTTCGACCCCTGGGGCATTGAGCCGGATATGACGGTACCTGAATTAGAAACGCTGGCGGAACGGATGATGCGATAGGTTGGTATCTACCGCTATCGGCCCCATAATGGTGGGCAGAACCCTCCTTACATGGAACACAATATGTCGAAAAAAATCTACTGCATCGCTAGCTTCAAACCCAAGGCCGGTAAAGAGGAAGCCGTATTTAAAGCGCTGCAGACGTTAGAACCCAATACGCACCGCGAAGATGCCTGCTTGCACTACACGGTGACTCGCCAGATCGATAACCCGTTTGCCCAAGGCACTAGCTACCCGATTGTGTTCCATGAAATTTGGGCCAGCCGCGAAGAGTTTGAAGCCCACTGCCAGCGTAAAGAGATTCAAGACTTCTTCGCCAAGCACGTTGAGTCGCCCGAGGGCGATATCGAAGACGCCAACGTATGCGTTTATACCGATGAACCGTGGAATTTCGACGCTCCCAAGGTGTAACCGCCTTCAGCGTGTAGAATAGGCGAACGAAAGAGAGCGACGACGGAGCCACCATGACCGAAAAGAAGATGAACGTTGAAAGCTTTAACCTGGACCACACCAAGGTAAAAGCGCCCTACGTACGTTTGGCCGATATTAAAGAGGGCCAGAACGGCGACCGTATCCACAAGTATGACCTGCGGATCTGCCAGCCCAACAAAGAGCACATGGAGATGCCCGCGCTGCACTCCCTGGAGCACTTGATGGCGGAAATGTCGCGCAATCATACCGATAAAGTCGTCGATATCAGCCCGATGGGCTGCCAGACCGGCTTCTATATCGCGCTGATTAACCACGATGATTACGACGATGTACTATCGATCATCGAGAAGACCCTCAACGACGTACTAACCGCCACCGAAGTACCCGCCTGCAACGAAATGCAGTGCGGCTGGGCCGCCAGCCACAGCCTGGAAGGCGCTCAGGAACTCGCCAAAGGCCTGTTGGCCAAGCGCAGTGAG
Source organism: Vreelandella sp. L-15 (assembly GCF_056857635.1). Taxonomy (NCBI): domain Bacteria; kingdom Pseudomonadati; phylum Pseudomonadota; class Gammaproteobacteria; order Oceanospirillales; family Halomonadaceae; genus Vreelandella; species Vreelandella sp. L-15. The sequence continues at coordinate 2,326 of NZ_JBSXNN010000013.1, forward strand.
TGGACGGAAGTGTTTGCGTAAGCGTCTGTGATGAAACATAGTGAGCAAATGCAGTACGCCAAACGCCCCCGCCTTGGGGGCGTTTTGGTATGGGGCTTTTAAAACTACGCCAATCGTATGGCAGTACGGTGTATGCTTCCCATGCTATCTAGTGCGTGAATTTATAATTTTCTGAATTTTCTAATAATTAAAATGGTTATTAATACGGTAGACTCCAAAGTATAGCTAGCTTTAAGAGGGCGATTTGCAAATTTAACTTAATTAAAAATGCACAAGTCGAAAGGGATTCAAGCAGCCATTTGGCGATATATCTGGCAAATTTTTAGCAGGTTTGGATTGGCGGTGTGTTTGTTTTGTATAAAAATAAAAATTTTCGGATAAGGCAAGTAGTAGGATAAACAGCTAGGTGCGATTGAATAAGACCTGAATCCGTGAGACCGGCCCCCGGAAGCACTTCTAACCCACTGACCTGCATGGCAATATAGCCATTATCGCCATTCACCCAGACAGTGCCATGCCCAACATAAAGTTCCGCGCCAGTCGCCGCACCCTCACCAGCCAC
>NZ_JBSXNN010000014.1:0-8205 GCF_056857635.1 Vreelandella sp. L-15
TTATTGGATCTGACCAGGGTCAGAACCGGCATCACTGTCCCCGAATTCGGGGTAAGTTAATGGCATGAGCCGTATACGTGGTCCGTATGTACGGTTCTGTGAGAGGGATGAGGCGGAGACGCCTCACCCTACTCGCTATTAGTCACCATTATTTATCACTACGCTTTCATTCCCCAAGGGTTGTCGATATTGGTTGTTCAAGACAAACTTAGCCCAGGATTGGCTGCCGGATAGCCAGCTAGAGAGACAAAGCGCCCAGCAGGAGAGCGTATGGACGTTGAGCTATTAGAAATACGCCAGCACATGGGGCAGTTTCCCCCGTTTGATGGTTTGTCGGATGAGCTGCTGGACGCGATTGCCGAGCAGGTAGAGGTAAGCTACTTCAAAACGGGCAGCGATATTCTGGAGCTCAACGATACCCTCGACGAGCTTTGCTACATTCGCAGCGGCGCAGTTGAAGTCTATCGCCGCCAAGGGGAGCTTTATAACCGCCTAGGCGAGGGGGATATTTTTGGCCACTTTAGCCTGCTGCGTAACCACAAGGTGCGTTTTCCCGCCAAAGCTATTGAAGATACCTTGATTTACTTTATTCCCAATGAGGTATTTCAACGGCTATGCGAAGAGGATGATGACTTCGCTGACTTCGTCGAGTTGGAGCGTCCTCGATTAGAGACCGCCGCCGAGCAGCAGAAGAAGTCTAACGACATGATGGTGACCCGTATTCGTAAGCTGGTCACCCGTTACCCGGTGATGGTCGAATCCACCACCAGCGTACAACAGGCGGCCAAGCAGATTAGCGATGCCCAGGCCTCTGCGGTGCTGGTGATTAATGAAGGTAGCGATAACCCCCGTTACAGCTTCCAGGACAGCGAAGGCAAAACCTGGCAGATGTGCGGTATTCTGACTGACAGCGATTTCCGTACCCGCGTGGTGGCTGAAGGGTTATCGTCCAGCACGCCTATTGGCGAGGTCGTGTCGGAACGGCTAATTACCGTGCAGTCTGATGCTTCAATATATGAAGCAATGCTGACTATGCTGCGTAACAACGTGCATCACCTGCCGGTGCTTTACCGCCAGCGCCCGGTGGGGGTCGTGCACCTTTCCGATATTATTCGCTATGAAACCCAGAGCGGTCTTTATCTGGTGAGCAATATCTTCAACCAGTCCAGCGCCCAGGGGCTTGCCAAGCTAGCGCCAGACGTACGCGCCGCCTTTGTGCGGATGGTACAGGAGGGGGCCAACTCACAAATGGTGGGCAGTGCGCTTTCCACTATTGGGCGTAGCTTTACTCGACGGTTGTTAGAACTGGCAGAAGATACCCTTGGGCCGCCGCCAGTGCCTTATTGCTATATGGTCAATGGCTCCATGGCGCGTAATGAGCAGAGCATTGTCACCGACCAGGATAATGCGCTGATTCTCTCTGATGACTTCGTCCCCGAAGAGCACGACGAGTACTTCCATGCCCTGGCGGCGTTCGTCAGCGATGGCTTGGCCGCCTGTGGCTACACCTATTGCAAGGGCGATGTGATGGCGACCAATCGCCAGTGGCGTCAGCCGCTGTCGGTATGGAAGCGCTACTTCCAGGACTGGATGGCGAACCCAACGCCCGAGAAGCTGCTGCACAGCTCGATATTTTTTGATCTGGATAGCGTCTATGGGGAAGACCTGTTCGTTGAAACGTTGCAGGATTTGATTGCCCAAACCGCTCCCAAGTCGCCGCTGTTCCTGGCGGCGATGGCGCGTAATGCGCTTAATCGCACGCCGCCTTTGGGGTTCTTCCGCACCTTCGTGATGGAAAAAGATGGCAAGCACAACAACTCCATCAACCTAAAGCGGCGCGGAACGGCACCGATGGTGGATTTGATTCGCGTGCATGCATTGGCCTGCGGTTCCAAAGCGCAAAACTCCTTCCAGCGCTTGGACGACATCAGCAAAACCCAGCTGCTAGCCACCGGGGTGAGTGACAAACTCAGCTATGCGCTCGAGTTCTTGTGCATGTCGCGGATCCGTCACCAAATGATCGACCTGCAGGAAGAGCGTGAGCCGGACAACAATATCGAGCCGGAGAACGTGGAAGATAGCGAACGGCACACCCTAAAGGATGCTTTTCAGGTGTTGAGCAATGCTCAGAAGTTTTTGAAGTTCCGCTATCCCGTTCCCACCCAACGGCAGGGGCGCTGATATGCACGGCATACGACCGCGCCAAAAAGTTACTCAGGCCGACTGGGCGAGTTATATGGAAGCCCGCGCTGAGCGAGCTCAAGATGAGATGTTGAAGCGCTTTTTCAACACGCCCATGCCTGATCCTGATACGCCCTTGTCAGAAGTGCCCATGGTGGCGCTGGATATGGAAACCACCGGACTCGATGAGCGACGCCATGCGATCGTCAGCATTGGCGTCGTGCCGTTTACGTTAGGGCGTATATCCATGGCTCAGCGCCGTTACTGGGTAGTGAAACCGCCCCGTCCGTTAGATGAGGAATCGATAGCGTATCACCACATCACGCACTCGGAGATTGCCGATGCGCCAGACTTGGATAGCGTGCTAGACGAGCTGTTGGCGGTGTTGGCCGGGCGGGTCGTGGTGGTTCACTTTCGTAATATCGAGCGACCTTTTCTCGATGCGGCGGTGAAGGCGCGCCGTGGTGAGGGGGTGTTGTTTCCCATGATCGATACCATGTCGTTGGAAGCGCGGTGGCATCGACAAACACTGTGGGCGCGCTTTCGCCGCTGGCTGGGGCGTCCGCCGGTATCGATTCGCCTCAACGCCAGCCGCGAGCGCTACGGCTTACCCGTTTACCAAGGCCACCATGCGCTCATTGATGCTCTTGCCACTGCCGAGCTTTTGCAGGCGCAAATCGCCAATCGCTATAGCCCTGAGACGCCTTTAAAAGCGCTGTGGTGTTAGCGCTCGCACCTTCTTTGCATAATAAAACGGGCAGCCCTTGGGCTGCCCGTTGACGTCTTGCCGAGTTGAAGCTGTTACTTACACTGCTTTGGGCTCGCTCATCAAGCCTTTGATGATGGCGTAACACGCCACCAGCAGAATGATGGTGAACGGGAACCCGGTAGAGACGGCCATGGTCTGCAGTGCGGTCAAACCACCGCCCAGCAGCAGTGCAATGGCAATCGCGCCTTCGATGATCGCCCAAAATACCCGCTGAGGTTTGGGTGCATCTACCTTACCGCCTGCGGTAATAGAGTCGATCACCAGTGAACCGGAATCCGAAGAGGTCACAAAGAAAATAATCACCAGCAGAATGGCAATAAACGAGGTGATTTGTGACAGCGGAAGCTGTTCAAGCATGATGAACAGCTGAAGATCCACGCCCGCATCGCGAACAGCCTCAATCCCTTGGCTAACGTACTGATCAATGGCGGTGCCGCCAAAGGTGGTCATCCACAGTACCGAGACCACAGAAGGCACCAGCAATACCGAAACCAAGAACTCACGAACGGTACGGCCACGGGACACGCGCGCAATAAACATACCTACATACGGAGACCAGGAGATCCACCATGCCCAATAGAAGGCTGTCCAGCCTTGGCTAAAGTTGGCATCTTCGCGGCCAAATGGATTAGAGAGCGCTGGCAGATGTATTGCGTAGTTGAGCAAGTTTTCAAAGAAACCCGTTGCGATCAGAAGCGTTGGGCCAACGGCAATCACGAAGAAGAGCAGCAGTGCCGCCATTGCAATGTTAATTTTCGATAGCAGCTGAACACCCTTGTCGACACCGGCAACGATCGAGCCAGTCGCTATTATCGTGATACCGATGATGAGCAGAATCATCGTGATATCACTTTCCGGCGCGCCAAACAGATAGGTCAAGCCAGCAGCGGCCTGGGTGGCGCCCAGCCCCAGTGACGTGGCCAGACCAAACAGTGTGGCAAACACCGCCAGAATGTCGATCAAGTGGCCCGGCCAACCCCAAACGCGTTCACCCAGTAGCGGGTAGAACACCGAGCGCATGGAGAGCGGCAAGCCTTTGTTGAACGAGAATAGCGCCAATGACAGAGCCACCACGGCATAAATCGCCCACGGATGCAGACCCCAGTGGAAGATCGTTGCCGCCATGCCCAGCGCCGCTGCGCCTGCCGTATCGCCCTCAGCGCCAGCCAACGGTGCCCAGTCGCCACCCTCCAAAGAGGTGCCGAAGTGGGTCAGCGGCTCATTGACGCCAAAGAACATTAGCCCAATGCCCATACCCGCCGCAAACAGCATGGAAAACCAGCCGGTATAGGTAAAGTCCGGCTTGGCATCTGCCCCGCCAATGCGGATTTTACCTAGGGGAGAGACGATCAAACCCAGGCAAAGAATGACGAAGATATTGGCGGCCAAAATAAAGAACCAAGCCAGATTGCCGGTCAGGAAGCCAAAAACGGCGTCGTAGATCGGCGAAATCGTATCTTGCAGTGCCAAGGTGAGTATGACGAACAGCAGTACCACGAGTGACGAAATGGTAAATACCTTGCCGTGTAGGTCAAGGTTGAAGCCCATTGCACTCGTCGTAATGTTGTCTTGGCCGATCACATAATCGGTATCGATCAGGTTAGCCGGACCATCAGGGGCGGGGATGCCTTCTGATACCGGCTCATCAGCGGGATGCTTAGAGTCAGGATTATCCACGGGAGCCTCTCCATGTCGGACAGAAACCGCCAAACGCACCTGGATGGGCCAGCAGTTACCTTCTGGCCAATCACCAATGCGTTAGCAGGCGTGTATTACATCAGTAACAGTAGCAAACGTTGCTTAATCTTTGTTCAACGCGCGGGCACATTAGCACGAAAAAACGTCACATTTACAACGACGACAGAGGGCCGAAGCCCTCTGTCATTTAACGCTCGGGGCAGAGTATGACTAGCCGTTGAGCCACTGCTCGACCACGTCTTGATTCTCTTCTACCCACTGCTTGGCATTTTCGTAGGGGTCGCTGCCATCTTCTTGGTTCATCAGCATCACCTCGCCCATCTGCTCGGGCGTCCACTCGAAGGCATCCAGAATGGCGTAGGCTTCTGGCATGTCTTCTTCCAGACCGCTACGTACGACGGTATGGATCTGCTCGGCACCGCCGTAGACGTTTTCTGGGTCTTCGAGGTACTTCAGATCGAACCGAGCAAACATCCAATGCGGCGTCCAGCCAGTGACGACCACATCCTCTTCGTTTTGGATGGCACTGGCCAAAGCAGCCGTCATGGTAGCACCGCTGCCGCTGCGCAGGTTCAGCCCGAGGTCATAGGTATCCACGACCTCTTCGGTGAGTGCCATCAGGCCGGCACCGGGGTCAATACCGATGATCTCGCCGTTGAAGCTGTCGGCGTTGTCGTTCAGATCGGCGATGGAGTCCACGTCGGTGTACTCAGGTACGACCAAGCCGAGCTTGGTGCCATCCAGATTGGGGCCTAAGTCTTCGGTATTGTCACCGACACGCTCCATGTACTCTGCGTGAGTGGTGGGCAGCCAGGCGGCGACGATGGCATCGGCATCACCCGTGGAGAGGGCTTGGAACATGGCCGCTGCGGACAGCGAGGTCAGTTCCACCTCGAACCCTGCCTGCTCGAGAACCGCAGCAATGACGTTAGTGGAAGCGACTTCAGAGGACCACTCGACATAGGCCAAGTTGACCGTGCCTTGATCTTGGGCGTGGGCCATGCTGCCGGCAGCGAGACCTGTGCCAGCGAAGAGGGCTAATGAGGCGAGACGGATGCGGTGATTCAACGTACGAGTTTTCATTCACTTGCTCCCTGTTGATGGGCAGTGGCGAGCGCCACTGCAGTATAAATAGTGTGTTGTGGTTTAACGTAAATTACCTTTTGGCGCTTTCAGCATGGTCAATCATCACGGAGGGATCAAATGCCATGGTCAACGCAGCGCCGAGAGCGGCTATGAGCGGCGCGATTTGCGCAGCGACTGCGTCAGACGATCCAGCAGCATGGCTAGAATGACCACGGCAATCCCGGCTTCGAAGCCATCGCCAGGGCGCAAGCGCTGAATGGCACGCCACACTTCGCTGCCCAGGCCGTCTGCACCGATCATGGCGGCGATGACCACCATCGACAGTGCCAGCATGATGGTTTGGTTGATGCCCGCCATCACCGTGGGCAGCGACAGCGGCAACTGCACTTTGAACAGTTTTTGGCCTCGCGTGGCACCGTAGGCGTCGGCAGCTTCGATGAGTTCGGTCGGCACTTGGCGGATGCCCAGTGTGGTAAAGCGAATGGCGGGCGGCATGGAGAAGATGACCGTGGCAAAAATCGCCGACACCGAGCCAATGCCGAAAAACGGGATGGCAGGGATCAGATACACAAACGCTGGCATGGTCTGCATAAAGTCCAGCACCGGCATGATCACCCGGTAGAGCCGCTCCGATAGTGCGGCGGCAATCCCCACAGGCAGGGCGATGACTACTGCGACCAGCGTGGCAATCACCACCAGCGTCAGCGTCTCGATCATCGGGTTCCAAAGCCCTAGGTTCCAGATCAAAGCCAGCCCGGCAACCGCACCAATGGCCAGGCGAGTGCTGGCGAGTTTCCAGCACAGTAGTGCAATAATCGCCAGTAGCGCCCACTCGGGTAGCCACATTAGGCCATCGTTGAGGCTGTTGATCCCTGCCTGTGTCACGCGGGAAATGCCGCGGGTAACCACCGAATATTCACTTGTCAGCCACGTCAGGCCGCTTTCGATCCAGCTACCTAAAGGAATGCGTGTTATCTCCATTACTGTTCTCCTGCTCGTGCCAGTTCATCCAGGACTGCGCCTTTCACTACAACGCCCAGCAGGCGCTGCTGCTCATCCACCACGGCAATCGGGTAACTCTTTTCGCTAAACATGGCGAAGAGGTTTTGCAGCGGCTCGTCTGGCGGCACTTTGCGGAAATCTTGAGTCAGATGGTCGGTAATGGTCTCGGCTTTTGCCTCAATGGCGCGGCTGGCAGCGTCCGCTTCCAGCAGGCCTAACAACTGACGGTCACGGTCAGTGACGTAGATGGAGTCAATGCTGTGATCGCGCATCCGATGCAGCGCTGTACGTGGGCCATCGCTGTCGCGTGCGGTGGTGCGTACCGGGCGCATGGCGCTCTCGGCGGTCAGAATGCGCGAGCGGTCCACCCCTTCAATAAAGCGGCGGACGTAGTCATCGGCGGGCTTGGTCAGAATCTCTTCTGGCGTGCCAATTTGTACGACTTCACCATCTTTCAGCAGCACGATGCGGTCGCCGATATTGAGCGCTTCATCGAGGTCGTGGGTGATGAAGACAGTGGTCTTCTGCATTTTGCTTTGCAGCTGCAGTAGCTCTTGCTGCATATCCTTACGGATCAGCGGGTCGAGGGCCGAGAACGCCTCGTCCATTAAGAGCACGCTGGCATCGTTCGCCAGGGCGCGAGCAAGCCCAACGCGTTGCTGCATACCACCTGATAGTTGATTGGGGTAGGCGTCTTCCCAGCCTTCTAAGCCCACCTGCTTCAGCGCGTTATGAGCAATCGACTGGCGCTCCGATTTTTCGACGCCGCGAATTTCCAGGCCGAACTCGGCGTTCTGTTGAACCGTGCGATGGGGGAACAGGGCGAAGTTTTGGAAAACCATCGAGAAGTGGCGGCGGCGACACTCTAATAGCGCTTTCTCTCCCAATGTCGGGATATTTTCGCCATCAATAACGATCTCGCCTTCGGTGGTGTCGATTAGACGGTTAAGGCAGCGTATCAGCGTGGATTTACCTGAGCCGGATAGGCCCATAATCACCAGCAATTCACCTTCGTAGACATCGAAGGAGATATCGGATAAGCCTAAGGTTTGGCCCGTTTTCTCAAGAATTTCGGGGCGCTTAAGGCCCTGGTCGCGTAACTCGAGGGCTTTTTTGGGCTGTTTGCCAAAGACCTTACTCAAGCCGCGTACCTGAATTTTGACAGGGCGTGTCTCGTCCATCAGCGGTGCCTTTTGATTGAATGAGCAGCCTTGTGTCGTTACTCAATGCGCTTACCTGCGGCCTTTACGTGCTCTCTGCAAGCAGCGACACAAAACGGTTCATAAGTAGAAGGTTAGGTTATGTTTAATAAATTATTAAAAATTATTAGTAACTGTTTAGCTCACGCCGCCTGGTCCAGCTCTTCCCGCCGCATGAAGGCGGGCACCTCATCGGCAAACAGCTGCTCCAGTGCCGTGTGCGCCGCCAGGCCCTGTTTGACCGCGGTCGAGAGGAAGCTGCGCATCCGG
>NZ_JBSXNN010000015.1:0-29777 GCF_056857635.1 Vreelandella sp. L-15
GTGGCTGGTGGGGGTGCGGCAACTGGCGCGGAACTTTATGTTAGGCATGGCACTGTCTGGGTGAATGGCGATAATGGCTATATTGCCATGCAGGTCAGTGGGTTAGAAGTGCTTCCGGGGGCCGGTCTCACGGATTCAGGTCCTAGTTAAAACATCTTCACCTCACTCGTTACTCTAGACATTGGTCTACCCTCCATTGATTTGCCCATAAGGGCAAACTAGTGTTTGTTAATGTTGACGTTAACATCAACAAAATGTCAGCGCCCAACCACCGTACAAATACTTGAATAACTTCAAGTCGCTTTGACTACAAAAGACAATTAAAGGAGAGAATTTGATGGCTAATGAATTGAAAGGAAAGGTAGCAGCTGTCACCGGCGCGGCGTCGGGAATAGGGCTTGCTACTGTTAAGGCGATGATTGCATCAGGCGCTCGCGTCGTACTCGTTGACCGTGATCAGGCCTCACTGAAGACAATCTGTGAGGAACTGGGCGATGCTGCGATTCCTCTGGTCATGGACTTGCTCGACCCTCAGGACTGCGCAACGCTGCTGTCACAAGTATTGGAGAAAGCTGGCCAACTCGATATCTTCCACGCCAATGCTGGTAGTTATATCGGGGGTGACTTGCTGGACGCTGACCCAGATGCCATTGACCGAATGGTGAGTCTAAATGTCAGCGTCGTAATGAAGAACGTCCAGAATGTTTTGCCACACATGATTGAACGCGGAACAGGTGACATCATAGTGACGAGCTCGGTAGCTGGGCATTTCCCCGTCCATTGGGAACCGGTCTACGCCTCTTCCAAGTGGGCCATGACCAATTTCGTCCAGACCGTGCGTCGCCAAGTCCTGAAACATGGCATCCGTGTTGCTTCAGTTTCACCTGGCCCTGTCAACAGTGCCTTGCTTGCTGATTGGCCTGAAGAAAACCTACGCAAGGCAAAAGAGTCAGGCAGCATTATTGAGCCATCGGATGTGTCTGATGCTGTCATGTACATTCTGACTCGCCCTCGCAATGTGACCATTCGTGACATGGTGGTTCTGCCAAGCAATTTCGATATGTAAAGTAAAATTCGGATAGACAGACTAGGAGCTAGTAGACATTGGTCTGAGTGCTATTGCTTTGTCCGCTGTACTCTTCTAGCTTTTTAATGTTGACGTTAACATTTCATTAAATGTCAGCTTTTTTTGTACCTTGCAATGCAACAACAACAAACCTGGAGCCAACCATGAAAATTAGTAATATCGCTGCCCCCTTTCGCAAGACAGCTTTCCTCGCCGCCAGCGCCGCTGCCTTAACAGCAGTGACCGCATCGGCTGATGAGCATACCCTGACAATCGGCATGTCCTTTCAGGAACTCAACAACGAGTATTTCGTGACTATGCAAGAGGCACTCGAGAGTGCCGCGGAGAGCATGGGAGCTGAAGTGATTACCACTGATGCCCGCCACGATGTCTCCAAGCAGGTCAGCGATGTCGAGGACATGATCCAGCGAGGAATCGACATCCTACTGCTTAACCCCGCCGACTCTGTAGGTGTTGAAACTGCAGTGCTGGCTGCGAAGGAAGCCGGCGTCACCACAGTCGCCATTGATGCACAGGCCAACGGCCCAGTTGACGGATTCGTGGGTTCAAAAAACTACGACGCTGGCTATAAGGCCTGCGAATATCTGGCCCAGCAGCTAGACGGCGAAGGCCAAGTAGCCCTGTTGGATGGCATTCCAGTCGTGCCGATCCTGCAGCGTATCGATGGTTGCACCGCCGCGCTCGACGAGCATGAAGGCATTGAGATTGTCACTACGCAGAACGGCCGTCAGGAACGCACCCATGCCATGACGGTGACGGAGAACATCATCCAGGCCAACCCAGAGCTCGACGGCCTATTTAGCGTCAACGACATCGGCTCCTTGGGTGCCCTGATCGCTATCGAAGCCAGTGGCCAGGATATCAAGTTGGTCAGTGTCGACGGGCATCCCGAGGCCGTTGCCGAGATCCAGAAAGCCGATTCACCGTTCATCGCCACCTCAGCGCAATATCCTGCAGATATGGTTCGCGTGGGGCTTGGCTTGGCAATGGCCAAGTACTGGGGTGCTGAAACTGCGCCTGCAGAAATCCCCATTGACGTTGAGCTGATCGATCGCGACAAAGCCGCCGATTTCAGCTGGTAACCCCTACCAAAGACGCCAATAGCGTGTGCCACCTCTGGTGGCACACAAGGGTACCCCTATGACTCCATTATTATCCTTGAGACATATCTCGAAGTCCTTTCCTGGGGTTAAGGCCCTGCAGAATGTGTCGCTCGATATCCATGCTGGCGAAGTGCATGCACTGCTTGGGGAGAACGGGGCCGGCAAGTCGACTCTAATGAAGATTCTCTGTGGCATCTACCGACAAGATGAAGGAGAAATCATCATTGATGGCAAGCGCTGCGATTTTCACGGTTATCAAGATGCTCTCGACGCGGGGATCGGCATCATCTTCCAAGAGTTCAGCCTGATTCCCTACCTAGATGCCGTAGACAATATCTTTCTGGGACGCGAAAAACGCAACCGATTAGGACTGCGTGACCGACGTGGCATGGTCGCTGAAGCTCAACGCTTGTTCGAGCGCCTTAAGGTCTCCATCCCCCTGGACTGTCCTATCGTTGAGCTGAGCGTCGCCGACCAGCAATTCATCGAGATTGCCAAGGCCCTATCCTTGGATGCACGCATTCTAGTGCTCGACGAGCCAACAGCAACCTTAACGCCCAGCGAAGCCGATCATCTGTTCACCATCATGCGCGAGCTGCGCAAGCAAGAGGTCGGTATGGTCTTCATCTCCCACCATATGGATGAGATTTTCACTATCTGCGATCGCGTTACTGTGATGCGCGATGGTGAAAAGGTTGATGACTGTGATACCGCATCGACCACCCCCGACGACCTGATTGAGAAGATGGTCGGCAGACGCGTCGAGAATCTCTTTCCCAAACGGCGTTGCGATGCTGACTACGACGATGTGGTGCTGGACATCGAAACCCTGCGCCTCGACCCCGATGGTCCCGAGTACTCATTAAAACTTCATCGTGGCGAGATCCTTGGCTTCGCTGGGTTGGTGGGCTCCGGTCGCACGGAGCTGGCTATGGGGCTGATCGGCGCAACGCGCCCCGTACATGCAAAGGTCAGTATGGAAGGCAAATCGATTAAGCTCCGCCACCCAGCAACTGCCCTCAAGCAGGGGATTGGGCTGCTGCCGGAAAGCCGCAAGACCCAGGGGCTAATACTGCCGTTCTCGTGCCGCGATAACATCTCCCTGAATAATCTGACGCAATTCCAGGGCGCCTTGCCGCTGATCAATCGCAATCAGGAATCGCGCACCGCTGCCGATCTGATGGACTCGGTGCGGGTTAAAGCCCCTAGTCCTGAAACCCCGGTCGGTAACCTTAGTGGTGGCAATCAGCAAAAGGTGGTGATCGCCCGCTGGCTTGGTCACCAATGCAAGGTACTGATCTTTGATGAACCTACACGCGGCATTGATGTTGGCGCCAAGTCCGAAATCTACGCATTGATGAAGGAGCTCACCGCGCAAGGCGTGTCAATCATTATGATTTCTTCAGAACTGCCGGAAATTCTCGGTCTTTGCGACCGCGTCGAGGTCTTTTACCAAGGTGAGATTGCCGCCGAGCTTGAAGGCGAAAATATCAATTCACAATCTATCATGCACCATGCTACGGGGGGACTCAGCGCATGAGCCAGCTCGCCTCTACTTCCAGCGCCAAATCTCAGTCACTTAAGACGCGACTGGCCCGCTGGCGCCGTACTCCGATTTTTTACCCACTGATCGGCTTCATCGCCGTCTTCATTGCCATGGCGGTGATCAATGACAACTTCCTGACAGGGAGCAACATGGCCAACCTGGTGCGGCAGTCGTCGATCATCGCGATCATCGCAGTGGGGATGAGTCTGGCAATCCTCACCGGCGGCATTGACCTATCGGTGGGCCCGGTGATGGCTCTGTCTGGTACTGTCATGGCTGGCCTGATGGTCGCTGGTGTCCCACCCTCACTGGCTATCATCCTTGGACTACTGTTGGGCGCCGCATTCGGGGCCTTCAATGGCGTCTTTGTTGCCTTTGTTGGCATGCCTCCGATTATCGTCACCCTGGCGACGATGGGCATCGCCCGAGGGCTCGGCCTGATCTATACCGGCGGTTACCCGATTTCCGGCCTACCGGATAGCTTCGCCTTCTTCGGGCGCGGAAGCTTGGCTGGCATTGAGGTGCCCATACTGATCATGATCGCCGTCTATGCCTTAGGCTATGTGCTGCTCAGCCATACTGCCACCGGCCGTTATCTTTACGCCATCGGCGGCAACGAAGAGGCCACTCGTCTCTCCGGCATCCGAGTGTCACGCTACAAGTTACTTGTCTACACCCTAAGCGGCACTACAGCGGCTATCGCAGGCTTGATTCTGACCTCGCGGCTGATGAGCGGCCAACCCAACGCGGGGGTCGGCTTCGAGCTCGATGCCATCGCTGCCGTCGTGCTGGGGGGCACCGCCATTACCGGGGGTCGTGGCATGATCCTAGGGACTCTGGTTGGCGCCATGTTGCTCGGCGTGCTCAACAACGGCCTGAACCTGATGGGCGTATCACCCTACCTCCAGACAGTCATTAAGGGCTTGATCATCCTGCTGGCGATCTATATCAGCCGCAAGCGCTCGCCCTGATCCCCGACATACTTTTTGGCGAGGTTTAGACCCGCGCCGAGAAAAGGAGAACTGTATGGAAACCGTTATCGGTATCGATATCGGCACCCAGAGCACAAAGGCTCTAGTGCTAGATGGCAATGGCCGGATACTGGCAGAACACAGCAGAGGCTATCGAGTCGATACCCCGCACCCGCTCTGGGCCGAACAGTGGCCTGATGTGTGGTGGGAAGCGGTACTCGGTTGCCTAAGCGCTTGCCTTAGTACCCCTGGCATTAACCCTCGGGACGTCAAGGGGCTTTGTGTTAGTAGCCTCTACGGTGGCTCGGGTATACCAGTTGATGCTGATATCCGGCCCCTCTATCCCTGTTTGATATGGATGGATCGTCGGGCTGAAGCTCAGGTGCAGTGGGTAAAGGAACACATCAACCTAACCCGGCTGGGGGATATCACCGGAAACGGGGTGGATAGCTACTACGGTTTCACCAAAATGATGTGGCTCAAAGCCGAGCGTCCCGATGTCTGGGAGCAGACCCGTTACCTGCTGCCGCCCAACAGTTATGTCAATTATCTCCTGAGTGGCGAAATTGCCATCGACCATAGTTCGGCTGGCAACATCGGTGGCATCTACGACTTGGAGAGACGCACTTGGTCGACAGAGATGCTAGAGGCCTTGGGTATTGATCGTGACAAGCTACCGAGTCGGCTGGTGAATTCGGCGACGCCGGTCGGCAGATTGCTGCCGTCGCTGGCCAGTTCACTGGGCCTCTGCGAGGGTATCCCCGTGATCGCCGGTGGCGTCGATGCGGCGATGGCCACTCTGGCAGCAGGGGCGACACGACCCGGCAATCATGTCGCTATGATCGGCACCAGCATGTGCTGGGGAATGATTAACCGGCGCGCCGACGCCAGCCTGGGGCTGATCAGCATGCCCCATGTGCTGAACGGCGATCAGGAAATTTATACCTTCGGCGGGGCTCTTACCGCTGGTGCTTCAGTCAGTTGGTACGTCGATACCTTCTGTGGTGAGGACAAGGCCGCCGCCGTTGAGAGCGGCAGCGCCTTTGAACGTCTCGAGCCGCCCGCGCGAGAGCTTCCCCCAGGGGCCAATGGTCTGCTCTTCCTACCCTACTTGATGGGTGAGCGCAGCCCCGTGTGGGATGCCCAAGCCAGCGCAGCTTTCATCGGACTTAGCCTTTTTCACCAGCGCCATCATTTGTATCGCGCCGTGCTGGAAGGCGTGACTTTCGCTCTACGGCACAACATGGAGGCGAGCACCCAACAAGAAGTGACCCTTGACGACCACTTGATAGTGGTCGGCGGTGCCGCTCAGTCGGATCTATGGATGCAAATCATCGCCGACGTTACCCGCATGCCCGTCTACACCTACCGAGAGAGCGTTGAGGCAGCGCTAGGTGCTGGCCTGCTGGCCGCCCAGGCTTGCGATTTGCTCGACCTGGCGAAGCCTCTTCAGCATGGCAACCTGGTCGAGCGCGCCATTCCATGCGAGACGGCGGCTTGTCGATACGATGAACTCTTCACGCTTTATTGCCAGCTCTATCCAACGCTCAAGCCGGTCATGCATCAGCTCAATACCAACCACACACTGAGCGAGTGAATTAATTCATGAATTTCGAACTTCAGAATCAACGCATTCTTGTCACGGGCGCTACCAGCGGCATCGGTCTCGACATTGCCAAGGCCCTAGCCGAGCTAGGTGCTAACCTAGTGCTGATAGGCCGCAATCGGGACATTCTTGCCGAACTGGAGCAGTCTCTGGGGGCGCTTACCCTGGCCGTCGATATTACCGATGAAGCGGCGGTCAATGCGGCCTTCTCTGAGATGCCTGCTCTTGATGGCTTGGTAAACTGTGCGGGCATTTCGATCCTCGATGACGTTCTTGACGTTAAAGCGAAAGACCTTGACCAAATCATGGCCACTAATGTCACCGCCAGTGCCGTGGTAACCCGTGAGGCAGCACGTCACATGATTGCGAATGGTCGCCAAGGCAGCATTGTCAATGTATCCAGTCAGGCGGCAATGGCTGCCCTGCCGGGGCATCTCGGCTACTGCGCGTCTAAGGCGGCCATGGATGCCATGACGCGCGTATTGTGTCTCGAGCTAGGCCCCAAGGGCATACGCGTCAACAGCGTCAACCCGACGGTGACGCTGACACCTATGGCCGAACGCGCCTGGGCAGACCCCGCCAAGCGCGACCCGATGCTAGCAGCCATTCCTTTGGGACGCTTTGCCTCTCCTCGTGAAGTAGCTCTGCCGGTTGCTTTCCTGCTGAGCTCAGCGGCGTCGATGATTAGCGGTGCTAGTCTGCCGATTGATGGCGGTTTCACATCTCACTAGTCACCGTGTTTTACCGGCAAGGAGCCTAATATGTACATCGGTGTGGACTGTGGCACCCAAAGTACCAAGGTAGTCGTGGTTGATGTAGATGCTGGCCGCATCCTCGGCGAGGCTAGCCGGCCCCATATCCTTCGCGAGGAAGCCAACGGCCGACGCGAGCAGGATCCGGCCGACTGGCTGGCTGCCTTCCGAGGTGCATTCGCTGATGCCGTGGACTCCGCTGGCATCAACACACAGGCAATCCGTGCCATTGGTGTCTCTGGTCAGCAGCACGGCCTAGTAGCGCTGGACGCAGTTGGGGAGCCAGTGCATCCAGCCAAATTGTGGTGCGATACCGAAACCGCAAACCACAACGCCGCCTTAGTCGAGAAGCTGGGCGGCGAAGAGGGGTGCCTAGACAAGCTGGGGCTGGTGCTACAAACCGGCTATACCGCCTCCAAGCTGGCCTGGCTGCGCGAAACACACCCCGAGGCCTACCAGCGCATTGACAGCCTACTACTGCCACACGATTACCTTAACTTCTGGTTGACCGGGGAACGGGTTACCGAGGCCGGCGATGCGTCCGGTACCGGCTACTTCGATACTCATACCAGACGCTGGCGCGAGGACGTTCTCGCCGAGATAGCGCCAGAGCTCGATCCAGCGCGAGTGCTACCACAGCTGATCGAGTCCCACGCACCGGCTGGGAGGGTGCGCCCTGCCCTAGCTCGGGAGCTGGGACTGGCCGAGGGCGTGGTGGTTTCAAGCGGTGGCGGCGATAACATGCTGGGGGCCATCGGTACAGGCAATATCACTCCAGGACTAGTGACCCTGAGCCTGGGCACCTCAGGGACAGTGTGCGCCTATTCCGATACACCGGTGATCGCCGACAGCGCCATGGTCGCCAATTTCTGTTCCAGTAGCGGCGGTTGGCTGCCGTTGATCTGCACCATGAACGTGACTTCAGCCACCAGCCGCGTGAGAGAACTGCTAGGGCTCGACCTGACAACTTTCAACGAGCGTCTAACCGCCGCGCCTATCGGTGCCGAAGGGGTCACAGTGCTGCCCTTCTTCAATGGCGAACGGGTTCCGGCACTGCCCCTGGCCACCGGCAGCTTCCTAGGCCTGACCAGCGTCAATACCACCCAAGCCAACCTTTGTCGGGCAGTGGTCGAGAGCGCCACCTTCGGCCTGCGCTACGGCCTTGAGCTGTTTGGCGACCTGGCTAAAGGTGCCAGACAGATCCGCCTAATCGGCGGCGGAGCCAAGAACCCGTCATGGCGCCAAATGATCGCCGATATCACCAACACTACCGTAATCTGCCCCACAGTTACCGATGCCGCCGCTCTTGGCGCGGCGTTGCAGGCAGCTTGGTGCGAGCGTTATCCCCACGCCTCGCTCGAAGACCTTTGCGGCCGGATAGTACAACTCGACGAGGGTTCACGAGCGGACCCCGACCCGGAATGCGTTAACGCCTATGAACAAACTTACGCCCGCTATCTTCAGGCCCTGACGGATCACTATTACTGAACATCTACCATTGTATCTGACCCAACCTTTCTCAGTTGAAGGAAATACCCCATGACATATAAGCTCGATGCGCTTCGTCAGCATTCCATGGTGGTCGCCGACACTGGTGACCTGGAGGCCATTCAGCGCTATCAACCTCACGATGCCACTACTAACCCTTCACTGCTGCTCAAGGCCTTTACGTTACCGGGTTACCAAGCGTTAATTGATCAGGAACTCGCTGCAGTCAAAGCCGATACCAGCGATCAGCTGGCAGAACATGCCGTGTATCGCCTTGCCGTGGCCATGGGCAGCGAGATTGCCAAGCTTATCCCTGGTCGCGTATCAACTGAAGTGGCCGCGAAGCTGTCCTTCGACACCGAAGCCAGCATCCGCAAGGCGCACGAGCTGGTTGCGCTCTACGAGAAGCGAGGGGTGGCCAAAGATCGAATATTGATAAAGTTGGCCTCAACTTGGGAAAGCATTCGTGCAGCAGAAGTGTTGGAGAAAGAAGGCATTAACTGCAACCTGACCCTTCTATTCAGCGATGCTCAGACCCAGGCTTGCTTCGATGCTGGTGTGTTCCTGGTGTCTCCCTTCGTCGGCCGTGTCACCGACTGGTACAAAAAGGAGACCGGACAAAGTTTCACTCCCGAAAACGACCCCGGCGTACAGTTCGTGCGTGGCGTCTGCGAGCGGGTCAGTCAAGGCGGTTACGATACCGTGGTGATGGGCGCGAGTTTTCGCACCGCTGACCAGGTGCTAGCACTCGCCGGCTGCCCACGGTTGACCATCTCGCCGGTACTGCTCGAAGAACTGGCTACCACATCGGGCGAAGTAAAGCCCAAAGTGCTTATGACACGCAATGGTGGCCCACGGCCAACACCTCTCAACGAGCCTGCTTTCCGTTGGGGCCACAATCAGGACGCCATGGCCAATGACAAGCTGGCGGAGGGCATCCAACGTTTCGCCGATGACCAGTCGCGCCTTGAAGAGCAGATTGCCGAACGCTTGGCGACCCTCTGACCTGACTTGACCTGACAGCGACTGAATCAACACCTTAAAACTGACTGGGGATTCTCATGCCGTCACGCTACGAGCTGGCTAATGCCATCCGTGCCTTATCAATGGACGCCGTCCAGAAGGCCAATTCCGGTCATCCCGGGGCGCCCATGGGTATGGCCGATATTGCCGAGGTACTATGGAACGACTACCTCAAGCACAATCCCGTTAATCCGGACTGGGCTGACCGGGATCGCTTCGTGCTCTCCAATGGCCATGGCTCCATGCTACTCTATTCACTACTCCACCTGACTGGCTACGAGCTCGGCCTTGAGGATCTACAGAACTTTCGCCAGCTACACTCGCGCACCCCGGGGCACCCCGAGCTTGGCTATACGCCGGGCGTCGAGACTACCACCGGTCCGCTGGGCCAAGGTCTGGCTAATGCCGTGGGCATGGCGCTGGCTGAGCGCACCCTGGCGGCCCAGTTCAATCGTCCCGCGCACACCATCGTCGACCACCACACTTACTGCTTCGTCGGCGACGGCTGCCTAATGGAGGGCATCTCCCACGAGGTTTGTTCGCTTGCTGGTACTCAAAAGCTCGGCAAACTGATCGTCTTCTACGATGACAATGGCATTTCCATTGACGGCGAGGTCAAGGGCTGGTTCACCGACGACACCGCCAAACGTTTCGAGTCCTACGGCTGGCACGTGGTGCCCGACGTTGACGGACACAACCCCATGGCAGTCAAGGAGGCCATCGAGCTGGCCCGTAGCCACGATGATCGGCCCAGCATAATCATCTGCCGAACTATTATCGGCTTCGGTGCACCCAATAAGCAGGGTAAGGAAGAGTGCCACGGCGCGGCATTAGGTGAAGACGAGGTCGCCGCAACTCGTCAGCGAATAGGCTGGTCTCATGCCCCTTTTCATATACCCGAAGAGATTTACCAAGGCTGGGACGCCCGCCATCGTGGAGCACAGCAGGAACGAGATTGGGAGAACCGCTTTGCTCATTATTCTGAAGCCTACCCGGAACTTGCCCGTGAGTTTAAGCGTCGCCAGAAGGGCCAATTGCCGACCCATCTGACCAGCGAAGCGCTCATTGAACATACTCAGGACATGGGCGAATCGATCGCCTCGCGCAAGGCATCACTTTCCTGTCTTAACACGCTCGGCCCACAGTTACCTGAGCTGCTCGGCGGTAGCGCCGACTTAGCGCCCTCCAATCTGACTTTTTGGGAAGGTGCCCAAGCGATAAGCCCTGAGGCATCCGCTGGCAATTACCTGCACTACGGGGTTCGCGAATTTGGTATGGGCGCAATCATGAACGGTATTGCTGCACACGGCGGTTTCATCGCCTACGGCGCCACCTTTCTGATTTTCATGGAATATATGCGCAACAGCGTGCGCATGGCGGCATTGATGGGCAAGCAGGCGATCTATGTCTTCACCCACGATTCCATCGGCCTGGGCGAAGACGGCCCTACTCACCAGCCTATCGAACAACTGACAACACTACGTTCAACGCCCAATTTATCAACTTGGCGGCCCGGTGATTCGGTAGAAACGGCTGTTGCCTGGAACGCCGCCATTAAGCGCCGCTCCGGCCCTACCGCCCTGGTGCTGTCGCGGCAGAATCTGCCGCACCAAGCGCGTGACAAGCAGCAGCTCTCCAATATTCAACGCGGTGGCTACGTGCTGAAGGATTGTGAGGGTATGCCAGAGGCGATTTTGATCGCCACCGGCTCCGAGTTAGGGCTTGCCATCGCGGCCGCTAATGAATTTGAGAGCAAGAACCGTGCTGTGCGCGTGGTCTCCATGCCATCCTGCGACATCTTCGACGCTCAAGATCTTGGGTATCGCCAATCCGTGCTACCAGCAGAAGTTACGACCCGAGTTGCCGTCGAGGCTGGTCATAGAGACTTCTGGTACAAGTACGTGGGGCTAGAAGGTCGTATCGTCGGCATGACCACCTTCGGTGAATCCGGCAAGGCGGAAGACCTCTTCCAACACTTCGGCTTCACTGTTGAGAACTTGGTTGCCGAGATTGGTATATTGCTGGACGAGGCACACCGCCCACGTTAATTTCCCGTAAGCCTTACTGTATCAGCGTGGCAGAGATCGTGACCTCACGGCCAACGGTCGTGGGGTCTTTTGTTTGCTCAAAGAGCAATCGAAATGCTTCATGTCCCAATTGGTAGGTGTCATGCACTGCACAAGGGATCGTTACATCGAAAATATCGGCATAGGGAAGTCGATCAATGCCGACTACAAGGACATCATCCCGTGATACATGTGCATCGTGCAGGGCCCGCATCGCCCCCAGAGTGATCAACTGGTTGAAACCGAATACGGCTTCGGGGAGCTTACCTCGGCGAAGATGGGCGGCCATGTCACGATAGGCCGGCTGTAAGGTGTAGTCTCCTGGACGTTGCTCCAGTGTCAGCGGAACGCCCCCCTCCTTATAAGCCTCTTTTAGGCCAGCTAGACGATGTCGTGTGATTTGTGAGCTACGTGGTCCTGTTAATGTTAGCACTCGTTCGATGTTCTTCTGCACCAACAACTCGCCAATCAATTTTCCGGCAAGGCGGTTGTCCAGTACCACACGACTGAAGCCCGTCACATCCAGAGTTCGATCCAGCATCACCACCGGCAAGTTGGCCTTACGCAAGCGTTCAAGATAAATAGGGCGATAACTGGCGTCGTCAGAGACTGGCGACAGAATGATACCGGCCACCTGGTAACTGAGCAGGGTATCGATCGCCACGTCCTCAAGCTCAGGTGAGCCATCGGTGTCGATCAACATGATGGTGTAGTCATGCTCCTTGGCTGCACGGGAAATTGCCTTGATCACCTCACTGTAAAAGGGATTATCCACGCTGGCCGTTACGAGGCCAATGAGCCGGTTCTTGCGACTTCGGAGATGGCTGGCGAAGGCATTCGGGACATAGCCCAGCTCGCTTGCAGCAGCAAGTATTTTCTCACGCGTCTCTGGCCTGACCTTGTCAGGCTTCTTCAAGGCACGCGACACCGTCATGTTGGTCATGCCCACATACTTGGCGATATCGGTGATAGTTACTTGGCTGCGTTTAATCATGTACTACCCGTATATCTAAATTCTAGGTACATAGAATAATCGAAAATTTTAGGGCATATTGATCTATAGGCCCTTCACGTTTGCAAATAGAAGGTACAGTGAGCGTTAGGAACAACTAAGAGCGTTTAGGAAGCTCTGAAAAAGTCACTGCCATCAGCGATAATACGGCTATCGTCAACTGCATAGGATTCAGTGCGGCCATGGATCAAATCACCTTCTCCGAAGCCGAGTACCAGAACAAGAAGCGAAAGACCCGCCGCGAACTCTTTCTGGAGCGGATGGACAAGCTGATCCCCTGGACGCAGCTGGAGAAGAAGGTAGCCCGTTATTACCCCAAGGGCGAGAGCGGGCGGCCTCCTTATCCGTTGTCTGCCATGCTCCGAGTCCATTGCATGCAGTTGTTTTATAACCTGAGCGACCCAGCCATGGAAGACGCCCTCTACGAGATCGAGTCCATGCGCCAATTTGCCGGTTTGAAACTGGACCGATTGCCGGACGAAACCACGATTCTCAAGTTTCGCCATTTTCTGGAACGCCACGGCCTTGGCAAGGTGCTGTTCCAGGAAGTGAACAACCACCTGGAGAACAATGGCCTGATGCTGCACGAAGGGAGCATTGTCGATGCCACGATCATCTCTGCGCCTAGTTCCACCAAAAACAAAAAAGGCGAGCGGGATTCGGAAATGCACCAGACTAAAAAAGGTAGCTCTTGGCACTTTGGCATGAAAATGCACATCGGTGTCGACGATAAGCTTGGGTTGATTCACAGCATCGAGACCACGGCTGCCAATGTCCATGACATTGTGCTTGCCGATAAGCTCCTTCACGGTGAAGAGCAACGTGTCTTCGGTGATGCCGGTTACCTGGGTATTCAAAAGCGAGACGAGAACAAGCACCGCAACGATGTCTCTTGGTATATTGCCAAACGGCCTGGCACCCGCCAGAAGCTAGATGCCAGGCGACAGAAAGTCGAAAAAATCAAAGCCAGTATCCGTGCCAAGGTAGAGCACCCCTTTCGGTACATCAAACACGTTTTTGGTTATGGCAAGGCTCGCTATCGTGGACTGGCCAAAAACACTCAGCGCCTGCACTTACTGGCGGCGTTCAGCAACCTGCTGATCAGTGAGAAATACCTATGGGAATAGGGCGATTGCGCCCGTTTTCCGCTCAATGAGCGGGAAAGGGGCAAAAATACACAAAGAACAGGAGAAGAGTGTCTGAATTTTCGATTTTTTGTCGGCTCATGTGAGCGTTGATGAATATCGGCAGTTATTCAGACCTTCCTTACCCACACACGCAATTGATGCCAGAAGCATCTGACCTGGATAAGAAGACAATTTGCACACAAATTCCATAAGCACCTACATCTACAATAGGGTAGTTAGCTTCGAACCCGAACGGTTAGCCATCCTACAGTATGTGCAGCAATTGTGGTGGTGGGAGGGGCCGGATGCCAATACAGATTCTTTTCAAGAATAACAATGATCCCCAGTCTACAGCACTTGAAGTAGGCGCTCAGCCGGTACTTCCGGCATTACAACCAGAATCAGTAACATCAAACTCTTGATTTCCAAACACCGGATACGGTGTACGACCAACTATCCATGACCCTGACAGCTTGAGCCGGGAACACAACAGGCTCAGAGCTTAGTAGCACCTTCAAGCTGTCCAACTGACTGGGTCCATCTCAGTCGGTCGTGTCATACTTCACCACACCGTAGCGTTCTACCTTCATGAGGCATCCACAATTATCAGGCAAGATCAGATTATCAATCATTGCAAAGATAGAGATCAGGAAAGCTACTCTGCTGGACGACCAAACGCATATTTGGCAAGTCATTGCCTTCCAACTTGGCCTGACGTTGCGCATCGGGTAGATGAGCCCAGCGCTGACCCAAGCGCTGCTCAAGTGTATGTTCAGGCACCTGAATAAAAACACGCAAATCCATGCGATCAGACACCTTCGCCCACTGTGGATCATCCAGCAGCAGGTAGTTCCCCTCCACGATGACCAGGCGCACCTCGGGATCGATCAACCGGGCGGCGGCTCGAGAAATCTCCATTGACCGATCAAATACCGGCACGGCCACGGCGGTGCCGTCGTCAGCTGTAATACGCTTTAGCATCACATTCAGTCCATCAACATCAAAAGTGTGCGGAGCGCCCTTGCGATCCAGATCACCGCGTTCCGACAACAGCGCATCATCGTAGTGAAACCCATCCATAGGCAAAATCGCCACATGCCCAGGAGATATTGCCGACAACGTCTTGAATAAACGCATGGCGATGTAACTCTTACCAGCCCCCGGCGGCCCTGCCAAGGCCACAAGCCGGCGCTCAGGCCCGTGTAACCAAGGGGTTAGGCGTACAATCAGTTCATCAAGGTTGATAGTATTCAGCATCCGGCAGCTCCTTCTGCAAAAACTGAGACTCCGAGGGATTACCGATCACCAAGCGTGGCGGAATAATCACTACTTCGCCAGCCCGCTCGGCGCCGTCATCAAACCACTCGAAACAGGTTTGAATCATTTTTTCCATATCTTGCCTTAGCATGATGGTATCGAGCGGTAAACAGGCAGCAAAGGGATCCCAGTCAAAGCAAGCCAGGCGGGCATGACGAACCCGCTCGGGATAAGCTTGCCAGAACATGGCAAACCCCTCAAAAGCAGTGATCGAGTTAACCAACAATGCGGCAGGGGGCGTGCCGCCATCGGAATAAAGCGCCTCCAGAGCGGCCTTCGATGCCAGCGGGCTGTACCCACAGCGCAAAATATCGCCTGGCTCAACGGTACGTGAATGCTCGCGGCATACCGACAAAAACCCCTCTACCCGTTGATCTGTTGCATACTCTTCTTCACGCCCACCGAGAAAAATCACTCGCCCGCTCTGAGGAATGTCCTTCAGCAACATACGGGTCAGATTACGGGCACCAACTACGTTGTCCGTCACCACAGAAAATGTATCAGCCCCCGGCAGATCGACATTGACACAACGCACGCCCCGAGAACGGCATAGCTGATTCAAAGGCTCCGGATGACGCACGCCCGCAATGACCAATAGCTCTACCTGTTGGCCCACCAGAGTGGCGGTCACTTGCTCCTCAATATCATGGTCACGCTGAGTACTCACCACAATCGGCACTAAAGAGCGTCGCCGCGCCTCACTTTCAAAGCTCTCAATCAGACCGGCAAAAAAGCGATTGCGATGGTGAGGCACGATCATACCGGCCAACGACGAGCGCTGCATTCGTAGGCCACGGGCACGCTGATTCGGCTGATAATCCAGGTGCTTGGCCAACGCAAGTATATGCTTTGCCGTCGCCTCCTTAATCCGATGATGTTGCCAACTACCGTTGAGCACAAAGCTGACCGTCGAGGTAGAAGTGCCCGCCGCACGGGCAATATCCCTGATCGTGGTTCGCCCACCCGGCTTTGCTCTGGTCATATTGATCTCCGTGACATAAGCGCTGAATCACCATGCCATGCTCTTTTTAACGAGACAAGCTAAAAGGTTTTAGCTTTAGGGCATAAATATGCGCCAAGTGACTTGACGAAACAAGCTAAAAGGTTTTAGCTTTTAGCTGACAGAGGCAACATTAGCTCTGATAACAGGCTCCCAGCCAGCAAAGTACATATCCGTTCGATCTATAAGATCAACAAACAATATCCGCTAACAAGATCAAAAAACATAACGGAAGAACAAACATGAACCTCAGCAAACTTTCACGCCGCGCATTCAAGCTCGCCGCCACCTCAACCATTATGGCCCTCGCTTCTGGCGCTGCCATCGCCGATGACAACCTCACCATAGGCGTTGTTGCCAAGATCGGCGGAATCCCCTGGTTCAACGCCATGGAAAGTGGCATTGAAGAAAAAGCCGAGCAACTCGGGGTGAATGGCTTCATGGTCGGACCTACCAGTGCAGATCCAGCCCTTCAAGTACGTGCCATCGAAGACATGATCGCCCAAGGCGTGGACGTAATCGGCGTAGTGCCTAATGATGCTCAAGTGCTTGAGCCGGTGCTTGCCCGCGCACGTGAGCAAGGCATCATAGTGCTTACTCATGAATCGCCTGATCAGCAAAATGTGGACTGGAACTTCGAGCTTGCCTCCGCCCAGGGGTTTGGCGAGGCCTACGGCGAGCGTCTGGCCGAGCTAATGGATGGTAGCGGTCAGTATGCGGTATTTGTTGGCGGACTTTCCGTTCCTCTGCACAACGCCTGGGCGGACGCCGCTATCGCCTATATAGAAGATAATCACCCAGATATGAGCGTCGTTGGCGACCGCTATGGCGTGGCCGAGGATGTGGACGCCTCCAGGCGTACAGCGCTGGACCTGATGCGCGCCAATGATGATCTCGGTGGTGTACTTGCCTTTGGCAGCCAAGGGCCGATTGGTGCGGCCCGCGCCGTAGCGGAACGCCGCCTAAGTGGCGACGTTGTCGTACTTGGCCCGTTCTCACCAGGCCAGGGACGCCGCCTACTACATGACGGCGTGTTAAGCGGTGGCTTCATGTGGAATCCTAAACAGGCTGGCGAAGTATTCGTAACCCTTGGCACCCTGCTTGCCAATGGCGAGACACTGGAAAGCGGCATGGAAATCGAAGGACTCGGAGTTATTGATCCGGACGTAGACAGCCGCAACATCATTGTCGACCAGTTGATAGAGATCAATAGCGAAACCGTCGATGAGCTGGCCGCTCTCGGCCTCTAACAGCGCCTAGCCGTCCCCCAGGAGCACGCCAGAGGTCAACCATGAACCATAAACTAGCTGGGGCTGATGAGCAGCCCCCTGAGTTGCTGCGCCTTGAGCACGTATCCAAGCGTTTTGGTGGTGTGCAAGCGCTTGACGATATCTCCTTTAGCGTAATGCCAGGCGAGGTACTATGCCTTGCCGGAGAGAACGGATGCGGTAAATCCACGCTAATCAAAACCATCAGCGGCGTACACCCACCAGAACCCGGCGCCATCATGCAATGGGATGGCAAGGACATGCTCGGGATCGGCCCCTCCCAGGCGAGAGAAATGGGCATTCAGGTTATCTGGCAAGACCTTGCCTTGTTTCCCGAAATGAGTGTGGCCGAAAACATAGCCTTTGAACAGAACCTCGGCACTCGTCCGAGCCTGGTAAACTACGCGACCATGCGCCAAAAGGCCGCCGACCTACTCCAAAGGTTAGGCGTATCCATCGACCTGGACGCCAGAGTCGCTTCCCTGTCCATTGCCAGCCGTCAGCTCGTCGCCATCGCCCGGGCGCTCATTGCTGACGCACGGCTGGTCTTCATGGACGAGCCCACCGCCTCACTGTCACGGCACGAAACCGAAGCCCTCATTGCTATCGTACAAAAACTGTCGGAACAGAACATTGCTGTGGTGTTTGTCAGCCATCGACTAGCGGAAGTTCTGGATATCTGTACCCGGGTTACAGTGCTGCGCGACGGTCGCTACGTTGGCACCTACTCCACCAACAACATGACCCAATCACGCTTGACCGAACTGATGACGGGCCGAAGTTTCGATTACCAGACGCGCCCGGCACCCGCCCACCAGAGCGACCCGCTACTGACTGTTAAAAACCTCTCCCGCAGTGACGAGTATCACAACGTAAATCTCGATATTTACCCTGGAGAAATCGTCGGGCTAACCGGCCTGCTTGGCGCTGGGCGCACAGAACTCGCGCTATCGCTATTTGGAATGCGGCAACCCGACAAAGGCCAGATTGTTTTTGAAGGAAAGCAGCTGCACATGGCCTCAAATCGCGATGCCATCAAAGCCGGGATTGCCTATGTATCCGAAGACCGGCTATCGCTTGGCCTGATCCAACAGCAATCCATCGGTGACAACACTCTCATTACCGTGCTTGGCCGTCTGCTCACCCCGCTCGGCTTGCTCTCACCGAAGAAAAAAAAGCGGCTTGTGGATGACTGGATTCACCGCCTGAAGGTCAAGATTGGCGACACCCGCGACCCCATTTCTAGCCTGTCTGGCGGTAACCAGCAGCGCATCGTGCTTGCCAAATGGCTGGCCACCGAGCCAAAACTATTGATTCTCGACAGCCCCACCGTAGGCGTTGATGTCGGTGCCCGTGCCGGTATTTTCGAAATTGTTACCGCCCTTGCAGAGCAGGGAATGTCGATTCTGCTGATTTCAGACGAAATGCCCGAAGTCTATTTCAACTCGGACCGTGTGCTACACATGCGTGATGGCCGTTTAATTGAGGAATTTATACCCGCTACGACCGAACTCGCACACATTGAAGAGGCTGTCCATGCATAAATTCATTCCCCGTTTGGGTGGTACCGAGCTATGGCTGATTGCCGTAATCGCGGTGATTTGTATCGCGCTATCACTCACCACCGATACCTTTCTAACTCTGGTCAATATCCTGGATCTCCTCAATTACTCGGCGGTCAACGTGATCTTCGCTGCAGGCCTTTTAGTGGTGCTGGTCGCCGGTGGTATTGACATCTCCTTCGCCGTGGCCGCCTCGGTCGTCCAGTACATCGTCGCTACTACCTTAATCAGTATCGGCGGTGGCAACTGGGCGATGGGGATTGGCTTAGCCATTGGCTTTGGCACTCTGCTAGGCGCCATCAACGCCGCCTTCATTTATCACTTCAAAATCATCTCGATTGTCGTGACCATCGCCACCTTCAACATCTTCTTCGGCCTGCTCATGTTTCTGACAGACGGTGTCTCGATTTACCTGCTACCGGACTGGATGGTTGACCGTGCCGTATTCTTCGAACTGGAAACAAGAAGCGGCTGGGCCGAGCTCACGCTGCCGGTTTTCGTCATGGTCGTTGTGCTACTTGCCACTTGGCTACTGCTTAGGCGCCTTAACATTGGCCGCCAGCTATTCGCCATGGGCGATAACCCCGAGGCTGCACGACGACTGGGAATAGGCATTGGCAAAATGCACTACTTGGCCTATGGCTGGCTGGGTGCTTGCGCAGGCATTGCAGGACTCATGCAGATGCATTACGCCCAAGAGGTCGTGCCCAATGCCATGTACGGGCGTGAGCTTGAGGTGCTCGCAGCAGTCGTACTGGGCGGAGCGCGCCTGGGAGGCGGGCGTGGCACGCTGCTGGGCGCAGTGCTCGGCTTGGCCCTGGTCGCCATTACCCAAAATGGCCTCAACCTGCTTGGCATCTCCTCGTACGCGTTTCGGATGATCGTAGGTGCCATCATTTTGATCGCCATCTGCATGTCGGGGGACACCCTCGATGCCCTGCGCACGCGCCTTAAACGCACTCGTGCCACAACGCGACATGGGGAGGCAGTGTAATGCGCTCATTTGTCATGCAGCTTTTCTCTCACAATGCCTCTAGGGGCACCCCCGCATCAGGCCCGGTGGGAGAAATGGTAGGCATAAGCATTGTTCTGTTAGCGCTGCTGATTCTGTTCAGCTCGTTGTCCGACCGTTTTTTTACCGGCGCCACCTTCTCCTCCATCGCCTTCCAGTTACCTGAACTGGGCCTGCTGGCACTGGCCATGTTGATCCCCTTACTCTCCGGCGGGCTCAACCTAGCTATTACCTTCTCTGCCAATATCTCAGCGCTAGCGATGGCTTGGGTAATTGGCTGGCTGGGAGGTACCGACGCAGGCATGACAGGCATTTTACTTGGTATGTTGGCCGCCATACTAAGCGGTGCCCTGATCGGCTGGATGCTGGGGGCAATTGTTGCCTATACCGGCGCGCACCCTATTCTCGCCTCACTGGCCATGATGATATTCCTGCGCGGATTAGGAGAGTTTCTTACCCGTGGCGGCAGCATTTCAGGCTTCCCCGAAGAGCTTGCCTATCTTGGCCAGGGCGTACTGGCCGGCATACCCATTCCGCTGCTGATTTTCGGCCTTTGCGCCGCTATTTGGGCACTGATTCTCAACCGCACCCGGTTAGGGTTCTCGATCTACATGCTCGGTTCCAACACAGCTGCTACACGCTACTCAGGAATCAGCACAAGACGTACCTTAACCATGGTGTATGTACTGTCCGGCGTCATGTGCGGTATCGCTGGCATCATCATGGCCAGCCGCTTCAACTCGGTCCGCGTTGGCCATGGCGAAGCCTACCTTTTGATCACTGTGCTGGCCTGCTTTTTAGGCAGGGTTGACCCCTTCGGTGGTTTTGGCCGCGTAGCACCGGTTGTCATGGCACTCATCATTTTGCAGGTCATCAGCTCCGGTCTTAACCTGCTCGGCACCAATCAACACCTGGCAACGGCACTATGGGGTGGCATTCTCCTCGCCGTAATGGTGGTGCGCTACCTCTGGGCCAAGTTCTCCTCAAGGCGCAAGGCAAGCGGTTGAGAACACCGCAATGATGACATACGTGTGCAACGAGCACGTACTTACATAACCCTCATATCCAGACAGCAATCGCACGTTCACACAAAAAGAGAAGGAGTGACCCATGAGTGTTAGTGGCTTTGGCGTACATACCGCCATGTGGGCAATGGAGTGGGACCGGCAAGCCGCCGAGCTAGCCATTTCCGAAGCGGTCAAACACGACATCGACTTTCTTGAGATAACCATGTTGGACCCCATGGAGGTCGATACCGCCCATACACGCAACCTGCTGGAAAAAGCCGAGGTAGCCTGTGTCTGTTCGCTTGGGCTGCCCCTGGATAAGCTACCTACTAATAACCCAGGAGGCGCACTCGACTTTCTAACCATGGCCATTGATAAATCCGCCGAAATAGGCGCTCAAGCGATGAGCGGGGTAATTTACGGAGGCATTGGTCAGCGCACCGGCTCTCGCCCTACTCAGCAAGAGTACGACGCGACGGCCCGAGTGGTCGAAAAAGCTGCCGCCTACGCCCAATCAAAAGGAATGCTGTACGGGCTGGAAGCGGTGAACCGCTATGAAAATCACCTACTCAATACCGCAGACCAGGCAGTCAAGCTATGTGAAATGGTCGGCGCCGAAAATGTCTTTGTCCACCTCGATACCTACCACATGAATATCGAAGAAAAGGGCATCGCCCAAGGTATTCTTCGTGCCCGAGAGCACCTCAAATACATTCACCTATCCGCATCTGACCGTGGCACGCCTGGCCGCGACACCATTGCCTGGGATGAAGTCTTCGCCGCTCTTACTGCAATTGAATTCAAGGGCGGCATGGCTATGGAGAGCTTTATCACCGTGCCCCCTCAGGTGGCCAGCGCCCTCTCCGTTTGGCGCGATGTCGCTCCCTCCCGCGAGGAAGTACTCACCGACGGTCTTAGCTACCTGCGAATGAAAGCGAACCAGTACGGTTTAATCTAAGCCGTGGTGCTCGGCGTGCGCTCATCATGAATCAGGCGTCTACGCCGAGCACTGGATCATCCAAAGGTGGCTCTCACGCAACCAATATCTGAATTGCGAGTCACGCTTGAAGCGTATTGTGCGGAGCTCGAAACTCAGGCGGAATCGCGCAGAACAAGTTGGCCGGCAAACAGGGCTGTTTCATGCATGGGCTCGCCATTGGTCTCAGGCTCGCCGATGCGAGCCAATAGAGTGGCCATGGCCCGTTGCGCGATGCCCTGGATATCCTGTGACACAGTGGTCAGAGGCGGGCCCGAGTAGCGGGCGAAGGGGTGATCGTCGTGTCCCGCGATTCGCAGCTGGGAGTGGGCTGTACGGCCGACATGTACCTTTGCCTGCCAGGCTGCTAGCAGTGCACCGAGGGCGATCCGGTCATTGGCACATAAAATGGTGCGCGTGGGTAGGCCTGCCTCCAAGGCATGGCGTGTCTGTTCATGGCCGTAGCGTTCAAAGTCCCAGTCAAGCTGCTTGGGTACCATGAGCACTCGCGTGCGTTCGTGGGCTTTCGCCATCGCCTCCTCATAGGCGGCGAGGCGAGCCTCGGCGTTGCGATTGATGGGCGGCATCGGAAGAAAGCAAGGTGGTTCTCCCGAGCGACATAAATATTCGACCATCAGGCCAATGCTTTGGGCGTTGTCTGTGCCGACAAAGGGAGTGCTGGCATCAGGGGTGCTGTCGACATAAACGATGGCACTGCGACGCTCCAGGCTGACCAGTCTTGCACTTGGGCCCTTGGTGCCCAGGGGCACGACGATGGCCCCGGCTATATTCATCGACTCCAGTCGCGAAATGGCGTCTACCTCACGGTCTGCTCGACCGTTCGAGGAGAGCATGAACAGCACGTACCCAGCTCGGGAAGCGAGCTCTTCCAATTGGCGTACTAGCTCCATGTAGAAGGGATCGGTGGCAGTAGGCACGATGATACCCAACACCCGCGTACGGGTGCGCTTGAGGTTGGTAGCGAACAAGTTGGGCGTAAAGCCTGACGCCTCGATCGCCGTCTCTATCCGCTGCCGCGTGGATGCTCGGACACTGGCCGGGGCATTGAAATATTTCGAAACGGTGGGGCGTGAAAGCCCGACGAAGGCCGAAAACTCCTCCATGGTACGAATGTCACCAGTGCCATCGTTGCTCATCTCTGCCTGACTGTCCTGTTGAGTGTTCCTATCATCCACATTGCATCATCCCTGGCAGGCGTCGATATAGTCTTGCATGATGTCTCCGATGGCCGCCAAGAGCAAGTTCCGGGCGTGAGGTGCCACGACCTTGACGCGGACTTTCTTGAGCAGTCCGCCGAGATACTGGGCGATCAGAGGCTCGGGAATTTCGACACCGTCGAGCTGCTGTAACAGAGCATCCACCGCGGCCTTGGCATCCGCTTCCGGCCAGTAATAACGGATGCGGTCACTGTAGGAAAAGTGGCGCAACAACGCCTGTTCATGCTCAGACCCTTCATAGTACTTCTGCCAGTTGTCTGGCGAGGAGTGCATCACCGCTTCCATGATATCGCGCAGGCTTTGACGCGATGAACCGGGATAGAGTTCGGCGGCGATCATATCGAGACCGTACAACGCCTCGCGCAGGGCAAAGGTCAGGCCAGGCCCGACCTTCAGGATGGCGAAGCCGTCCTCGACCAGCGCGCCGAGCGCCGAGGGCGGCTGGTAATCGGTAGAGTGGGCTTCAAAGACCAGCCCAGGCAGATCATCGAGGGTCTGACTCAGTGCTCTGGCTTCGCTGGAATCGTAGACGATCACATTATGGTTGCCGAATTCGACGCCGGGCTGAACCACGGCAGCAATGACGCGCTTGAAGGCGTCTTCCAGATCCGCCTCCAGGAAAGCCCGGCGATGCACTTCGACGGTTTCACGTACGGCGGCGGGGCTAGTGACCTCAAGACCCTCGATAGCCTCCAGGGCGCCGCCCGGGACGGGCACCTCGGTACCGATGATGTAGACCGGTGCCTGACTTGGGTTGGTGCATGCCTCTTCGGCGGCCTTGGCCAGACGCGCTGCGCGTGCGGCGGTGTCCGCATCGTCCAGAGCAATCGGCTCGCCGGCGCAGCCCATGGAGCAGTCGAGGTGTAACTTGGTGAAGCCCGCGGCGGCGTAGGCGCGAATCATCGTCTCGGCCTTGCCCATCGCGGCCTCCGCATCGAGCGCCTTCCAGGGGTTGGGCCCAAGATGGTCGCCGCCGAGAATGATTCGTTCGAGGGGGAAGCTTGCCCGCTCAGCAATGTCCTCCACCATGGCGCGAAAGTCACTGGGCGTCATGCCGGTATAGCCACCGTCCTGGTTCACCTGGTTGCAGGTAGCCTCGATCAGCAGCGGCAGGCTTGTGGGTAACGTGGCCTGCATCGCTGCTTCAAGCACCAATGGGTGCGCTGAACATACCGATGGGATGCCGGAGGGGCCTGCCTGCTTGCGCCAGTCGGCGAGATCTCGAATCGAAGGGGGGGTCATGAGTTGATCTCCTGTGAGGCGAGTAACCTGTCGAGCTGATGTTTGGTGGCAGCGCCTTCCATCGGGCCAAGGCGGGTTACCGAGTGGGCTCCTGCGGCATTGGCGTAGCGCAGGGCGATTTCCGGTGCGGCACCATTGAGCCAAAGGGCAACGAAGGCCCCGCCGAAACAGTCACCGGCACCGGTTGGATCGATCTCTTCTACTGATAGTGGCGTTACATCCTTACGCCCGTTGCGGCAGTAGTGGCTGGCCCCCTGGCTGCCTCGCTTGACGACGATGTCACTTATGCCGCGGCCAAGCAGATCGTCAACGGCGTCCTGTTCCGTTGTGGCGTCGGAGAACAGAAAAATTTCGTCGCCGGAAGGCAGAAACAGATCGGCCTGGGCCAGCATGTAGGCGAGTTCCTCCCGCAGCCCGGGGGTGTCAAGCATTTCGGCCCTCAGGTTGGGATCGAAGCTCAGGCTGCCCCCTCGCGCCTTGATGCGCTGCACTGCCGATCTAGCCAGCGCCGCTATATCGGGGATGGTGAGTGCGGTACCCATCATGTGCAGGTGATCGCAACTATCGATCAGGGCTTCGCTGGCCGAGGTGGCGGGAAGACGGGCGGCAGCACTTTGCGGCAGGGTGAAGACGAAGCGCCTGCTGCCATCGGGGCGGTAGCGCACGAAAGCGCAGCCGGTAACTTCGCCGTATGCGATCTCGATGCCATTGACGTCAACGCCGTCATCGCGCAGCCGGTCAATATTCAGGTGACCGAAGTCATCGTCTCCAACGCGACCAAGAATGGCGCAGGCCTGGCCCATGCGGCCCACCTGGTCGATGAAAATGGCCGGCGCTCCAGATGGGTAGGGCCCCGTCAGAGGCTGCGCCTCGCCAAATCCATCACCCTGGGTCGTCGCCACGAACTCCACCAGAATCTCGCCGATAGTGAGTATTTTCTTGGTCATGGTTATCCTTTCTGACGCTTGGCGCGGACGTCGAGCCACACGGCCACCAGAATCACCAGCCCCTTGACGATGAGCTGATAGAAATAGGGCACCGAAAGCATGTTCATACCGTTGTTGAGCGCGCCGATGATCAGGGCGCCGATCAGAGTGCCGACCATGGTTCCGACCCCGCCCGCGAGACTGGTACCACCCAGGACGGCTGCGGCGATGGCATCCAGTTCATAGCTAATGCCAGCATTGGTCTGCGCGGAATAGAGGCGCGACGACATCATGATGCCGGCCACCGCCGCCATCAGTCCGGAGATCATGAAGATCGATATCTTCAGGCGGTCGACCTTGATGCCTGAATAGATGGCCGCTTCACGGTTGCCGCCGGTGAGGTAAGTACGCCGGCCAAAGGTGGTGTGAGCCAGCAGCAGGTGATTGAGAACGAACAACCCCACCACGATCCAGATGATGATCGGCACACCTACCACGCTACCGGTGCCAATGGACGTCCAAGTGGGGTCGGTCAACATCGCCGGGGCGCCGTTGGTCGGGAGACTGACCATGCCGCGTTAGATGCTCATGGTAGCGACCGTCACGATAAAGGCAGGTAACATCAGTTTGGCAGTCAGTACGCCATTGACCAGCCCCATCAAGGCGCCGGCGAGCAGGGTGATGGCCACCGCCGGAACGAACCCCCAGCCGAGCCCGATGATCTGGGCGCCGACCATGCCGGCGACCGCCAGCATGGAACCGACCGACAGATCGATATCGCCCAGCAGTATTACCCAGGTCATGCCGAAGGCCAGCACGGCGATGACGGCGACCTGCTGCAGAATATTCATGAAGTTGGCGAGCGACATAAAACGCTCATTGGTTAGCGAGAAGAAAACGCACAGCGTGATCAGCGATAGGAAGATACCGCCGTATTGTCGCAGTGCGGACTTCAGTCGTTCATGATTGGCAGGGGAAAACGTGGGCATATTCATGCGTGCTGTCCTGTGGCGTGGGCCATGACTTTTTCAGGGGTGGATTCGGCAACGGGCAATATGGCAGCTAGGTGGCCTTCGGCCATGACCGCAATACGGTCGGCCATGCCGAATATTTCGGGAAGTTCCGAGGACACCATGATGATGGCAGTGCCTTCGGCGGCGAGTTGACGAATAAGCCGATAGATCTCGAACTTGGCCCCTACGTCGACGCCGCGAGTCGGCTCGTCGAGAATCAGGACTCGCGGGCGGGTGGCCAGCCATTTGGCCAGAACCACCTTCTGCTGGTTTCCCCCGGAGAGCGTGCCGACTACCGTCTCAATCGAGTGGGTGCGCACGCCCAGGCGTCTCACTTCATCGCTGGCCTGGCGGCGCTCCTCGGCGCTTTTCAGTACGCCACCTGCGGATATCTTCGATAGCGAGGCCATGGTGATGTTGGCGCGTACGGTCTGGTTCAGCACCAGCCCCTGCTCCTTGCGATTCTCGGTGACGAATCCAAGACCCTTTTTAATCGCGTCGGAGGCATCGGCCAGTTGCACTACCTCCCCGGCCAGGCGAACCTGCCCTGCCGCGCTACGCATGCCAAATAGGGCGTTCATGATTTCGGAGCGACCGGAGCCGATCAGTCCGAAAAACCCGAGAATCTCGCCAGCACTGACGTCGAAAGAGATATCGCTGAACTCGCCGGGGCGTGTGAGTCCCTGTACCGAGAACATGGGCGTCGTGGAGCTCTCTTTCAGCTCTGCCAAGCGGGGTGGAAACATGCTCTCCATGGGACGGCCGACCATCAGCGAGATCAGTTCTGAGGTCGTCGTCTCATCCTTTTTCAGCGTTGTGATGTATTCGCCGTCGCGAACGACGGTAATGTCGTCGGATAGACGCATGATTTCTTCCATGCGATGGGAGATATAGATGACAGCCTTGCCGCGCTCGGTAAGCCGGTCAATGATGCGAAACAGTATCTCCGCTTCGGAGTCGCTCAGCGATGAGGTGGGCTCGTCAAGGATCACCACATCCGCGTCGTGACTCAGTCCCTTGGCGATTTCGACCAACTGGCGCTGGGCCATGGACAGGTCGCCGACCTTTGCATGCACGTTAATGGGCAGGCCGAGGTCATCCACCAGGGCCTTGGCCCTGGCAACCAGCTTGGCATCAGAAATCCAACCCAGCCGCGAGGGTTCCCGAGTCGCTAGGATGTTTTCGGCCACGCTCAGGTTGTTACACAGGCTCAGTTCCTGAAAGACAATGGCGAGCCCGCTGCGTGCGGCATCCTGAGGCGTAGCGGGGGCATAGGGTTTGCCCCTTAGCCGCATCTCACCCGCGCTTAAGGAATGAACCCCCGCGAGGATCTTCATCAGGGTGGATTTTCCCGCTCCATTCTCCCCAAGTAGCGTGTGAACCCGGCCACGCTCAACCTGAAAGTCCATGCGTTTCAAGGCGGTTACGGGGCCAAAATGCTTTGCGACTTTGCTGAGACTGAGGATCGGAGGTTGCTGGGTATTGGACATGACACACCCCTGGGATCAATGAGGCGAGCGGTGGCCATCAAGACAGCCACCGCTGTGCGTATAAGCTCATTACCTGGCGGTGTAGACGCCAGGCACGATGGGCTGCTCAGTTGGCACCGTTTCTCCTTCCATGATCTTGATGGCGGTCTGTACCGCCAGGCGGCCGATCTCATCTGGATACTGCTGGATCACACCGACCATCACCGGATTGCTGTCCACCGCCTCGCGCGCTTCCTGCATACCGTCGAATCCGATCACCTTGACCTGGTCTTGCAGATTAGCTGCCTGCACGGCGACGCTGGCCGCGAGTGCGGCATCGTCACCAAAGCCGAAGATGCCATCGATGTCGGGATTGGCCTGGAGCATGTTTTGAGAGACTGAAAGAGCCTCCGCGCGGGTAATGCCGGTCTGCTGGGCAACGATCTCGATGTCAGGATAAGCCTTGAGGCCGTCTTTGAAGCCCTCGATGCGAGACACAACGGATTGCACAGTGGGGTAGTCAATGATCGCCACCTGGCCTTTCCCACCAAGCTCTTCACCCATCAATTCGGCGGCGCGCTGCCCACCGGTGAAGTTGTCGGTGCCGATATGGGATGTGACTTCAACGCCCTTGGCAGGAACGTCTACCGTGATGACCTGAATGCCTGCCTCGCGCGCCTTCATAATCGCTGGAAGTACCCCTTGGCTGTCCACCGGTGAAATGATCAGCACATCGATGCCCCTAATGATGAAGTCTTCAACGTCGGCAAGCTGCTTGCTCAGATCCTGGTTGGCGGCCGAAACATCGAGGGACACCTCACTGGAGGCAGCTTCTTGCTGCATGGCTTCTGCAAGCTGGATATAGAACGGATGTTGCTGTGTCAGCAACGAAGCGCCAATACCCTCAGCCCAACTGGTCGAGGCGCTCAGCACCAGCGCGGCACCACCAATGGTAGAAATCGCGTTACGAAGAATGCTCATGGAATTACTCCTGTGAAGCTTGGCCTATGCGGACAGGGGCCGGGTGTAACGGGGTTAGAATTAAATACTCTCGTGAAAAGAAATTTATATACACGTGTAAATTTTTGCCATGCAACTTTGGTCTCGTGGGAGCAAGACAGGGCTTGCGTTCATCGGCCATGCGCTTTGCCACGGCCGATGAGCGCTCGATTGGCTGCCTGAACCGCAGCAGAGGGCGCAAATAAGATGACCCGTCGCAGCCGGGTCGGCATCGAAAGCCTATGGTCGCCCGCCATGACTGACCTCAAAAAGCGCAGCATCAATATACGCATGGCGTTGCCTACAGAGGGCTATCGCGCCTGATACGGCGGCATGTCAATCTCACGGCATGTAAAGGGACGCACGCTAGATGAGGCTTATGTCTACCTCAACTGATGGATTTGAGGATGACCCAGAACCGGCATGGCCCGCCAAGGCTATTACATTTCCACACCAGAACTGCCCCGCCCTCACCTATCAACTGTGGAGTGAGACTTTTGGTATACCGGCAAACCTGCCGCCAAGAGCCTTCCTGGTCCCGATGGCACTTCGGATATGATTCATCAACTCTTTTCTGCTTTATCTCGCCCCAGGCGTTCCGATAAGAACTTATGCTGGATAATCTGGGCTACTTGTTCGAAGGCCATCAGGAGTTGTTCGGGGGGATATATCCACGGTAAGCGGGAATAGTAGACAGCGGTTGCCATAAGGGAAAATTACGTTTGAAGAGCCTTTCTAGTCTTCGCTAGAAATAGCCTAGGCTGTTGGCGAGCAGGTAATTGCGTCTTCAGGGTTTAGTGAACGTTTCAAATGCGCTGATTCTCCTACCTGAATCCGTGAAGCCGGCGCCGACACTTTCCCTATCACCGCCAGCGAGCACTTTTTGATCATTCGCCCCGTGCAAGTTGGCTTTCGCAAGCCCGTTATTGCCAAAACCCACCGTGCTGATCGGTGCTGACGGCCCGTT